>JARJMX020000169.1 GCA_029335925.2 Gammaproteobacteria bacterium | reverse complement strand
ATCCACCACCTGCCGGTGAGGCGTTATGTCTCGCCGGAGGCGTTCGACCGGCTGGCGGACATCGCCCGCGGCCTCGGCTTCCGCCACGTAGCCAGCGGGCCGCTGGTGCGCTCGTCCTACCATGCCGAGCATGGGGGATGGTCCATACTCAAACAAGGAGAGAGACATGATTCAATGGATGCGCCGAACCCTGCGGCGCAGGGAATGTGAACTTGATGCCGCGCACGGCTGGCTCAAGGCTGCCGGTCTGCCCTATGTGCGCGACGTCTTCCTGCCTGATGCCGAGGGTGGGGTGTTGATTCCCCATCTCATGCTTACCCCGGAGGGATTCTGCAGTTTGGAACTGCAATGCATGAAAGGGAAGCTGTACGGTTCCGAGCACAGCCTGCGCTGGTCGCGTTTCGAACGTAGTCAGCGGCACGACTTCGATAACCCTCTGCTTCATGTCCGCGGCCGGGAGGCCCACCTGCGCCGAGTGGCGCGGCTCGACCTGTTGGGCCTGCCGAGCCAATCGTATTTCGTTATCTTGGGCGATGTCGACTTCCACAAAGCCTGGCCTGGGGGGGTCGTGAGTGCTGACGCCTTACAGGCCATGTTGCGGGGCTGGCGGGGGCGCCCCATCCCTTCGCGTGCCCTGACCGTATGGCGGGTTTTCTTGTCCGTGTTCGTGCACGAACCGGTCAATAGTTTTGGTCAACGGGAAAGAGGGAGTCTCTCCATCCCCGAAGGCGTGGGGAGACATGTCTGAGTCCCCTGCATCCTCCCCATGGGAGGCGCTGGTTGCCCTGATGGCGCGTCTGCGCGACCCGATCGCAGGCTGCCCCTGGGATCGGTGCCAGACTTTCGCCACCATTGCCCCCTATACCCTGGAGGAGGCCTACGAGGTGCTGGAGGCCATCGCCCGCGGAGACATGGATGAATTGCGCGAGGAATTGGGGGATCTGTTGTTTCAGGTGGTGTTTCATGCCCGGATGGCGGAGGAAGCTGGTCATTTCGACTTCCAGGACGTGGTGCGGGGACTCGTGGAGAAGATGGTGCGTCGCCACCCGCACGTGTTCGGTGAGGTTAGGTATAAGGACGAGGCCGACCTGAAGGCCGCGTGGGAAGCGCAGAAAACCTTTGAGCGCGAGCGCAAGCGACCGCCAAACCAGCCTCCCAGTGCACTCGACGGGATCGCGCAGGCCCTTCCGGCGCTCACTCGAGCGGTCAAGTTGCAGAAACGGGCCGCGCGCGAGGGCTTCGACTGGCCGGATGCGAATGCCGTGTGGTCTAAGATTGATGAAGAACTGGCCGAGCTGCGCGCAGGGCTGGCGGCGGGGGATGCGGCGAACATTGAGGAGGAGATAGGTGACGTCCTGTTTGCCATCACCAATCTCGCACGCAAGCTAGGCGTCGATCCTGAGGCCGCCCTGCGCGGCTGCAACGCCAAGTTTGAGCGCCGCTACCGTGGCATGGAGGCCGCGGCCGCCACACGTGGCCTCCGTCTGGCTGACCTGACGCTGGACGAGCAGGAGGCCATCTACCGTGAGGTCAAGCGCGGTGAGACCTGAAGAGACTCAAGGACAAGACCTCAAGGCATCAGCGGATGATGCCTAACACCCATTCCAGCACAATCTTGCTGCCGAAGTAGGCGAGCAACAGCGCGCCGAAGCCGCTGAGGGTCCAGCGTACCGCCGTGCGGCCGCGCCAGCCCAGGAAGGCGCGGCCGAGCAGCAGGCTGCCGAACAACGCCCAGGAGATGAGGCTGAGCACCGTCTTGTGCACTATGTGCTGGGCGAAAATATCCTCCAGGAACATGAAGCCGGTGATCAGCGAGAGGGTCAGCAGAACGAAGCCTGCGCCGATCAGGCGGAAGAGCAGGATTTCCATGTCCTCCAGAGGCGGAAGGATGCGCGCGAAGATCTGGGGACGACGCTGGTGCAGAGCGCGATGCTGGCTCGCTAAGACTCCAGCCTGTAGGGCGGCGAGGCTAAACAGGCTGTAAGCAAGAATAGAGAGCAGGATATGCACCTCCAACGCCGGTTGCGTGCCGATGAGACTGCGTGGGGCACTGGGCCAGCCAAGTTGAGCGGTGAGGGCGAGCATGGTCAGGAGGAGCACTGGCAAGGCCAGGTTTTCCAGGGGTTGACGTAGGCTGGAGATGATCACCAACGCCAAGCTGACCAAGGCGGAAAGGGAGAGGGCCTTGAGCACGCCAAGATCAATGCCATCCAGGCAGCAGATGTCGCTGGCCAGCGATACGGTATGCAGCAGCACGCCGAGCAGCGCTATCCCCAAGGCGAGTTTCTTCTCCGGCATCTCGCCCGCGCGCAGGCAAAGTAAACGCCGCCACAGTAGCAGGGTAGCGGTGGCGTAAGCGGCAAGGGCAGGAATTCCAAACCAGAGTGCGACGGACATAGGGCAATCCTTGGATGCATCCAGTCTATGCCGCGCTGCCGTGTTTCGGCAATGGCAGGGTCTTGTCGGCATTAAGGATACCGGCCGGATCGAATACCTGCTTGATGCCCTGCATCAGCTTGATGGCTTGGGTGCCGAGTTCCCGTTCGATGAAGTCGCGTTTTTCCAGGCCCACACCATGTTCGCCAGAAAGGGTACCGCCGAGGGCGAGCACCAGGGTAAAGACCTCGTCCAGGCAGGCATGGGCGCGGGCAAGTTCGCCTGGCCCGTCGGGGTCGAGCAACAGGTTAACGTGGATGTTACCGTTACCGGCATGGCCGAAGTTGATGATCGGGATGCGGTGGGCGGCGGACAGACGCTCCAGACCCTCGATCAGCTCCGGGATACGCGAGACCGGCACCACCACATCCTCGTTGATCTTCTTGGGCGCGACCTTGCGCAGGGCGGGAGAGAGGGCCTTGCGGGTGGACCATAGCGATTCGACCTCGTGCGCCTCACGTGCCTCGCGCCAATCCAAGAGGCCGTCCACCTCCGCGGCCTGGCGGATGGTGGTGATGGCCGACTCCAGGCAAGCGGCGGGACCGTCGACCTCGATCATCAGCATGGCGCGCGCCTGCCTTGGGAGGTCGGTGTCGGTGTGGCCGCGGATCATGTCCATGGCCGCGCCGTCGATGAATTCCAGCGCGCAGGGGGTGACCGGCTGGGCCATCAGGCGGGCGACGGCGCGAGCGGCGCTGCCTATGTCGGCATACAATGCGCGTGCGGTGCGGATGGCCTCCGGCAAAGGGGTGAGCTTGAGGGTGGCCTCGGTGATGATGGCGAGCGTGCCTTCGGAACCGATCAAAAGGCGGGTGAGGTCATAGCCGACCACGCCCTTGGTGGTGCGGGTGCCGGTGCGCAGCTCCTCGCCTTGGCCGGTGATGGCACGCAGGCTGAGTACGTTCTCGCGTACCGTGCCGTACTTCACCGCCCGCGGCCCCGCTGAGTTATAGGCAAGGTTGCCGCCTACGCTGCAGAACGGCGAACTGGTGGGATCGGGCGCCCAGAAAAAGCCATGTTCTCGCGCTGCCGCCTGCACCTCGCTATTGGTCACCCCAGGCTCTACGACCATCAGGCGATCATCCGGATTCACCTCCAGGATGTGGTTCATCCGCTCGAAACTGAGCACCACACCACCGTGAATGGGTACGGTTGCACCCGTGGTACCCGTGCCGCGTCCACGGGCAATGAGCGGGATGCGGTGCGCGTAGCAGGTACGCACGACCTCGCGCACTTGATCGTGGCCGGTGGCGTAGACGACGGCATCTGGTGGGGCGTGGCGGCGGCTGTTGTCCATGCCGTAAGCCCACAGGGTGGCAGGCTCGGTACTGATATGGTCGGCACCCGCTGCGGTGCGCAGGGCACGAAGTTGTGCGGGATCGAGCATCAGGCCAGTCCCAGCAGGCGGTGGTCGAGTGCATCGCACAGGGTGTGCACGGCGGCCAGGGCGGCTTCGTGCAGGCTCGTCGGGCAGGGCGTGTCGAGCTGGATGACGAGGTCGTTTTCCTGGAGGTGGCTGGCCACCTCTTTCGACACAGGGCCGCCGAGGAGGATCAGCCGCATGTCATGCAGGCGCGCGGTATCGATCAGGCCCTTAAGACCGTCTGTCCGAGGGCCGTTGAAGGCGAGTAGGGTATCCCCCGGGGCCGCTAAGCTGCCGATCTGCTGCATGCAGACTGCACCCTCCTCCGGTAAGGGGCGTAGCAGGACGACAGGCAGGCCGGGGCGGGGCTGGACCATGCCACGTAACAGAAGGCTTGCAGTGTGCTCAGCCAAGGCCTCGGTTCCCGGCTGGGGGCAGAGGTAAACCCGCTGTCCTGCAAGGCAGGTAGCAAGCAGGCTTTCGGCAGCGATGGCCAGGGCCGGGGCGGCGGCTTCCAAGGCCGTGCGGACATATTGCAGACGCGTCTCGGCATGGTGGTAGAGCATGCGAGATAGTTCGGTTTCTTCGGCGTGGCTTGGGATGGGCATGCTGGGGTGTTTTCACAAAACGGAGCGGTGTGACGCAGGTCACGCGGAGGCTTCAAAGGCATTGGCTGCCCATTCTAGCGTGGTTCGCTCATCATCGCAGGTGATCCCGACTACGTCGAAGCGGCAGGGGCGGGTGGCGTGCTGGGGGTGTCGGGCCAGGAAGGTCTGGGCAGCCATCAGCAGGCGCCGTCGCTTGGCAGGCGTAATGCTTTCCAGGGCGCCGACCAGGCCACCCGCCGAACGGCTGCGCACCTCGACGAATACCAGGGTGGCACCATCGAGCATGACCAGGTCGATCTCTCCCCCACGGGCGTGGACGTTGCGCGCCAGCAGGCGCAGGCCGCGGCGTTCGAGGTGCTCGAGGGCGAGTTGTTCGCCGGCTTTGCCCGCGGCACGCCGCTCGCTCAAGGCTGGATGACCTCCAGGGGGTTGGCGAGACCGCCGCGAAACAGGGCCCAGGCAGGGGTGCGCTGGACGCGGTTGTCCGCATTCAGGCGCAGTATCCCTGTCTGGCCACGCAAGCCCTCGGGGCGTTTCGCCGACTCCAGCCGGGTTGCCAGCTGGTAGGCGTCGTAACCAAGGGCGAACAGGCGTGGCTGGCCTGAAAGCGCCGCCTGTTCGAAGCGGCTCGGGCCAGTCTGTCCGGGACGGCGGGCGTAGTTAAGGATGAGCGGCATGTCACAGAACTGCAGCCCATCCTTGTTGCGGTCATTCGCTGGGCGCGGGGCGCCGTCGTAGACATGCGAGGTGGCGAGGATGGGGAGGTTGCCGCCGCCGTTGGCACGTAGCAGCGGCACCCAGCCCTGGGCGTCCTTGGCGCGGGCTATCAGGAACAGGGCATCGGCATCCTCGCGCATACGCTGGCTGCCGTCGATAGGGTCGGGCGCGGGGCGCAGGAGCTGGCGGGCCTGCTGTTCCCACAGCGGTGAGCGCGGGGCATAGCGCTGGCCGTCCACCACCTGCCCGCCCCCTGCGGTGTAGCGGGTCGTGAAGGCACGGGCCATCCGCTCGCCCAGCGCGTCATCCGGGGCGAGGATGAGGGCGCGCAGCAGTCCCAGGGCCAGCATGCGCTCGGCCACGGCCTCTGCCTCGTCCTCCGGCGGCAGGCCGAACTGGATCAGGTTGGGGCTGGTCGCGGCCCTGCTCGCCAGCGTGTTCAGGGCGATCACCGGCACTTTAGGTTGGAATTGCTTCAGCTGCTGGAGGGTCTCACGATCGAGCGGGCCGATCACGGCGGTGGCCCCTGCGGAGACGGCCTCCTCAACGCCGCGCAGAAAGTCCTCGGGGGTAGAGGCATTAGGATATACGCGTACCTCGGGGGCTTTTTCACCGGCCTCGTCGTGGGCGAGCATGACTCCGGCTGTGACGGCGTGGGCCGCCTCAGCAAGGCGCGGCTCCTGCGAGAGGATGAGGGCGATGTGTGCCACGGTCTGCGGCATGCGGGCTACGGCCTCACGTTGTAGACGCTCGTACAGGGCGGGCAGCAGTGGATGAGCCGGATGGGCCTGGTGCCAGCGATCCAAGGCATCCTTGCCTGCACGTTGGGCATGTATCAGTTGGAGCCAACCGCCAAGCTGCGGCTCCATGGTCTCGAGCAGGGCCTTGTCGAAGTCGGGTTTGTCGAGGGCACTCAGCAGGCGAAGGATGGCCTCCTGGTTGGCGAGGCGGTGCTCGTCGCTCAGCAGGCCATCGAGCGCGATGCGCTGGCGGGCGGCTTCAAGCTCATGCTGGTCAGCCTCCAGGGCACGGGCCAACCATTCGAGCCGACGGGTAGCCTCGGCCCTGCCGAGTGGGGCGGGGATATCCTGCAGGATGCGGATGGCCTCGGCGGTGCGGCCTTGTTGCAGGGCCTCAAAGCCCAGGATGATCTGGGCGCGGCGCGGCTCGAAGGTCAACCATCCCTGCCGCTGGGCCAGGGGATCACGCAGATAGGCCAGGGCATTCTGCAGTTTGTCCGCGTCGATCAAGGTCTCGATAGCGCGTAGCTGCATGCTGGCCTGCTCGGCTCCGCGCAGCACAGACGCCTTGCGCCATAGTGCGCTGGAAAGTTGCAGCGGGTCCTGGCCACGTTCAGCCTCGGCCAGTGCTCGGTCGAGCACGGTGGTATCGGGGCGCGGAGGTTGCTGCGGGGCACAGGCAGTCAGAAGACCGGCGAGGAGGGCGAGAATGAAGGTGATGGCGTACCCGCGGATCAGTCCTGTCACGGCAATTTCCTTTAGTAAACTCTGAATAAAGACTATCTTTGGCTTTTTTCAGCTCCACTCGTCGCAAACGGAATTCACGACGGCCTTCGCAATTCAATGACGTCAGTCATTGAATTGCGCGGGGGCCTCCATGCCCCCGAAAGTAAGGTTGGAAGGTTTTAGACCTTACCTAAGTCCGAGATGGCGGGCTAGAGTATAGCCCAGCCCGTTTTGCGCATTAGTACCAACGTATGTCTTTCGGCACTTTGTATGTTGTTGCCACGCCCATTGGCAACCTCACGGACTTAAGTCCACGGGCGCGGGAGGTGCTGGCCAGTGTCGACCTCATCGCCGCTGAGGACACCCGCCATAGCCGCAAGCTGCTACAGCACTTCGGGATCGCCACGCCGCTCACCGCCATGCACGCGCACAATGAGCAGCAGCGGGTGGAGGATCTGCTCGGGCGCCTGCGCGGCGGGCAGTCTCTGGCCTTGATCTCGGACGCGGGCACACCGCTCTTGAGCGACCCCGGCTTCCCGCTGGTGCGTGCGGCGCTACGGGCGGGGGTGCGTGTCTCGCCCATTCCCGGTCCGAGTGCGGCCATGGCTGCCTTGTCGGTCTGCGGCCTACCGAGCGATCGGTTCATCTTCGAGGGGTTCCTGCCGGCCAAGGGGACGGCACGCAAGGCGCGTCTGGCCGAACTTTTGGATGAGACACGCACCCTGATCTTCTTTGAGGCCCCGCACCGCCTTCTCGATACCCTGCGCGACATGGTCGTGGTTCTCGGTGCGGAGCGTGAGGCGACTCTGGCGCGCGAGCTCACCAAGACCTTCGAGACCGTACGCCTAGGCACCCTTGGGACGCTGGTGGATTGGGTGGCGGGGGATGAGGACCAGCAACGTGGCGAGTGTGTGATTCTGGTACGGGGGGGCGCGCCTCGCGTAGCGGAGGAGGCGGCCGGGATCGGTCAGGAGGCGCTCCTGCGCAGCCTGCTGGCGCACGGCGTGCCGGTGAAGGGAGCAGCGGCGATTGCGGCCGACCTATTAGGAGGAAGCAAAAAGACGTATTACCAAATCTGTCTGGACATGCAGAAGCAGGCATGAAAAAGGCCCGCTCACAGGCTGTGTCAAAAGCTTTTGATGCAGCCTGGAGTGGTGAGCCATGGACGGTTCGCGCGAGAAATAATCATGGTAAGTGATGCATTTTCGGAGTCTGTCGCGGCTGGGCACATCCCTGTGCCCAGCCCTTCGGGGACGCTTCGCG
>JARJMX020000158.1 GCA_029335925.2 Gammaproteobacteria bacterium | reverse complement strand
CATCAGGGGCAGGGAGGCCAGCATGGCCAGGGGGAGCAGGATCAGGCCGAAGATCAGGAGCGGCAGCCAGTTGCCTAGGCAGGCCTTCAGGCTCAGCTTAAGCGATTGCATCGGCGGCACGCCCGCGAACAGCACCAGGGGCACTGCGTACAGCATCGCCATCAGGAACACGAGCGACAACAGCAGCATAGCGAGCAGGCCGACAAGGCCCGCGCCTATCATCTGTGCGGATATGGTCGCAGGGTCTTGGCCAAGCAGGGCCGACGTGCCTGCCGAGCCGCCCACGATCGCCGCGAGGGTCAGCATCAGCACTACACTGAAGGCGATACTGATCGCTCCGAGGGTCAACATTGATCCGCGCGAACCCACATCGGTGAGCGGCTGAAAGAGCAGCTTCACATCCAGCGGTCGGCCGGCCTCCGCCTCGCGGGCGGCCAGGTACAGGCCGCCCGCAAGTGCAGGTGAGATTAGCGCGAAGATGAGCTGGCCGATAAAAGGGATGAGGCCAAGCACGATGGCTAGCCCAAGATAGAGGAGTATCAGTAGCAGCCACATGCCGATCTGCCCCTTAAAGATGGCCCATGCGTCGGCATACCAGCCTGCCCCACGTCCTGCCGCAACCGTTTTGATTTCCATCACTATTTCCATCGTTTTGCGCTAGTCTGACTATAGCGAAAAGTCCTTCTTTTTGCTCTTGAAAGGCATCATCCCGCCCCAACAGTGAATTTCAACGTATCAACTTTTCAGGAGCATTGCTCATGCGTATGGACAAACTGACCGCCAAGTTCCAGCAGGCTCTAGCCGAAGCCCAGTCGATCGCCGTGGGGCGTGACCATCAGTTTATTGAACCAATTCACCTGCTTGCCGCGCTGCTCGATCAAGAGGGTGGCTCGGTGCGCGCCCTGTTGCAGTTTGCGGAGGTCAATGTCAACCAGCTGCGTAGCCAGCTGCATGAGGCCCTTGAACGCTTGCCTAAGGTCAGTGGGGTCGCCGGTGATGTGCATGTTTCCAACGACCTGGCGCGCTTGTTAAACGTCACTGACAAGCTCGCCCAACAACGCAAGGATGCCTATATCTCCAGTGAGCTGTTCCTTCTTGCTGCGGTGGATGACAAAGGCCAGGTCGGCGAGCTTTTGCGCAAGGCCGGGGCCAGCAAGAGCATGCTGGAGAAGGCGATTGACAAGCTGCGCGGTGGGCAGAAAGTCACCGATCCCAATGCCGAGGACGCTCGCCAGGCGCTGGAGAAATATACCCTCGATCTGACCGCGCGGGCAGAGAGCGGCAAGCTCGACCCGGTCATTGGCCGCGATGAAGAGATTCGTCGCTGCATCCAGATCCTCCAGCGCCGCACCAAGAACAATCCTGTCTTGATTGGTGAGCCGGGGGTGGGTAAGACCGCCATCGTCGAGGGGCTGGCCCAGCGCATCGTCAATGGTGAGGTGCCGGAAGGCTTAAAGGGTAAGCGCCTGCTTTCCCTGGACATGGGGGCATTGCTCGCCGGAGCTAAGTTCCGCGGTGAGTTCGAAGAGCGTCTCAAGGCGGTGCTGAACGATGTGGCCAAGGCCGAAGGGCAGATCATCCTGTTCATCGACGAGATCCACACCATGGTCGGCGCCGGCAAGGCCGAGGGGGCCATGGATGCAGGCAATATGCTCAAGCCGGCGCTTGCGCGCGGTGAGTTGCACTGCATCGGTGCCACCACCTTGGACGAGTACCGCCAATACATCGAAAAGGACGCCGCGCTGGAGCGCCGCTTCCAGCAGGTGCTGGTGGATGAGCCTTCGGTGGAGGACACCATCGCCATCTTGCGCGGCCTGAAGGAACGCTACGAGGTGCACCACGGGGTGGAGATCACCGACCCGGCTATTGTCGCTGCCGCTACCCTCTCGCACCGGTATATCACCAGCCGCCAGCTGCCGGACAAGGCCATTGACCTGATCGATGAGGCGGCCAGCCGCATCCGCATGGAGATTGACTCCAAGCCGGAGGAAATGGATCGCTTGGAGCGCCGTCTGATTCAGCTGCGCATGGAGCAAGTCGCGCTTAAGAAGGAGACCGATGAGGCAAGCAAGAAGCGCCTGGTGGCACTGGAAGAAGAGATCGGTCGCCTAGAGAAGGAATACGGCACGCTGGAAGAAGAATGGAAGCGCGAGAAGTTGGCCTTAGAGGGGGCCTCGAAGCTCAAAGAGGAGCTCGACCGCTTGCGCGTGGAGTTCGAGGCTGCGCGCCGCGCCAACGACCTTGCGCGCATGTCCGAGTTGCAATACGGCCGTATCCCCGAGCTGGAGAAGAAGCTTGCTGCGGCCCAGGCCGCAGAGCAGGCTGCGTTTAAGCTCCTGCGCATCAAGGTGACTGATGAGGAGATTGCCGAGGTGGTCAGCCGCTGGACTGGCATCCCGGTGAGCAAGATGCTCGAGAGCGAGAAAGAGAAACTCTTGCGCATGGAAGAGGAGCTTGGCAAGCGCGTGGTCGGCCAGCAGGAGGCCGTTAAAGCGGTCGCCGATGCCATCCGTCGCGCCCGCGCCGGGCTGGCGGATCCCAACCGCCCGAATGGTTCCTTCCTCTTCCTCGGCCCCACGGGGGTGGGCAAGACCGAGCTGACCAAGGCCTTGGCTGCCTTCCTGTTCGACACCGAGGAGGCCATGGTGCGCATCGATATGTCCGAGTTCATGGAGAAGCACTCCGTGGCACGCCTGATTGGTGCCCCTCCGGGCTATGTCGGTTACGAGGAGGGTGGGTATCTGACCGAGGCCGTGCGCCGCAAGCCGTATTCCGTGGTGCTGATGGACGAAGTGGAGAAGGCCCACCCGGACGTGTTCAACGTCCTCTTGCAGGTGCTGGACGACGGCCGCCTGACCGACGGCCAGGGGCGCACGGTGGACTTCCGCAACACCGTGATTGTCATGACCTCGAACCTCGGCAGCCACCGCATTCAGGAGCTGGCGGGTGAGGCGAACTACGAGCAGATGAAGGCTGAGGTGATGGAGATCGTCAGCCATCACTTCCGTCCGGAGTTCATCAACCGTATCGACGAGGTCGTGGTCTTTCACCCGCTTGGCCGCGCGCAGATTCGCAAGATCGTGGCGATTCAGATCGCCAACTTGCGTGCGCGTCTGGAGAGCCGCGACATGCAGCTGGTGCTCTCGGAGGCTGCTCTGGATTTCTTGGGCGAAGCCGGTTTCGACCCGGTCTACGGCGCCCGCCCGCTCAAGCGCACCATCCAGCAGAAGCTGGAAAACACCTTGGCCCAGGCCATCCTCAAAGGCGAGTTTGGGTCCGGGGACACCATCCGCGTCGATGCGGCGGGCGACCAGCTCGTGCTGAGCAAGGGATAATGGCCCGTTAAAGGCCGTTTGAACGGTGTTTAAATCCAAGGCCTCGCAGGGCGACCTGCGAGGCCTTGCTTTTGTAGGCTCAGGACGCAGCTGTGGGCAGATGGAGAGTGATCTTCAAGCCGCCAAGATGCTCGGCGCGCCCCAGATGCAACGCGCCGCTATGCAGCAAGGCAATCTTTCGCGCCAGGGCCAAACCCAGTCCCAGGCTGGGGTTGTGTGTGAATTTGTGCAGATATTCTGATCAGGTCATCGGTTGATTTCTCACATGCGCTGCCGGTGGCGCGCAGGGCGTAGCCCGAAGCGGCGCCAGTGGCGCGGGTTGCTTGCGACCAGTCTTAACGCCTCCTTTTTCTGCTCCGCGTCTTGGCGATGTTGGATTCGACCTAATCGATTAGCTTTGGATACTTGCCTTGCCACTTGGCGATCCAAGCCGCGAGGTTCTGATGGACCTCCTGGATGTCGCGCCGCTCGTAGAGCCAGCGCACCTTCTGCAGACAGCCGTCGTCCGCCTGTCGGGGCAGGTAGTTGAGCGCTTTCCTGAGAAAGTGCACTTAGCAACCAGCGTGCCTTTTTCGGAGGCGGTGAATTGTCCCCAGGAGTTGTGGATAACTCCGTGGATGAATCGTGGGCTCTCTTTCCAAGGGCGCGTGGGGAT
>JARJMX020000106.1 GCA_029335925.2 Gammaproteobacteria bacterium | reverse complement strand
AGATGGTGATGCCGGGTGATAACGTGGCCATGACCGTCACCCTGATCAACCCGATTGCCATGGAAGAAGGCCTACGTTTCGCAATCCGCGAAGGTGGCCGCACCGTCGGCGCCGGTGTTGTCTCCAAGATCATCGAGTAATAGAGCATGGCGAAGCAGACCATCCGTATCCGCCTGAAGTCGTTCGATCATCGCCTGATCGATCGTTCGGCCAGCGAGATTGTGGATTCCGCCAAGCGTAGCGGTGCGCGTGTGAAGGGACCGATCCCCCTTCCCACCAAGACCGAGCGCTTCACGGTCCTGATCTCTCCGCACGTCAACAAGGACGCGCGTGACCAGTACGAACTATTGACGCACAAGCGCCTGCTGGAAATCGTGGATCCGACCGACAAGACGGTCGATGCGCTGATGAAGCTGGATCTTGCTGCGGGTGTAGACGTACAGATCAAGCTTAACTAACAGAAAAAACTCTGTTATAGTATGAAGCTTGCTCGACCTGGAGGGTTAAGCCCTTCCGGGTCGATGTATTTTTATTGCGTGAATTTTGGCTTGGCGTCGGTCAATCGTAATCGGCGCTGTAACGAGGAAAAAACATGTCGCTAGGTGTTGTCGGTCGTAAGGTCGGTATGACCCGCGTCTTTGATGATGCGGGCGTGTCCGTCCCCGTCACCGTGATTGAGGTGATGCCCAATCGGGTGACCCAGGTGAAGACCGTCGAAAAAGACGGCTACGCCGCCCTTCAGGTTACCACTGGCGTTCGTCGCGCGACCCGCGTGACCAGAGCCGCTGCTGGGCACTTTGCCAAGGCAGGTGTCGAGGCTGGTCGCGGTTTGTGGGAGTTTCGTGTCGATTCGGATGTGCTGTCCCAGTACGCTCCCGGGGCTGAGATCTCTGTCGAGCTGTTCGCGGCTGGGCAGGCCGTGGATGTCACGGGTACCAGCATTGGTAAGGGTTTTGCCGGTACGGTGAAGCGTCACAACTTCCGTACCCAGGATGCTACTCATGGTAACTCCCGTTCGCACCGTGTGCCGGGTTCCATTGGTCAGCGTCAGACTCCTGGTCGCGTGTGGAAGAACAAGCGCATGGCCGGTCACATGGGTGATAAGCGCGTCACTGTGCAAAACCTGACTGTGGTTCGCGTGGATGCCGAGCGGGGGCTCCTGTTGGTCAAGGGGGCGGTTCCGGGGTCTGACGGTGGCGATCTGATCGTGCGTCCGTCCATCAAGGCGAAAGGGGCGAAGTAATGGAGATCAAACTTCAGAACGGTGGCTCCGTTCAGGTGGCGGATGGTGTCTTCGCCCGTGATTTCAATGAGGGCCTGGTGCATCAGGTGGTCGTGGCCTATATGGCGGCTGCTCGTGCGGGGACCAAAGCGCAAAAGAGCCGTGCTGAGGTGAGTGGCGGCAATGTCAAACCGTGGCGGCAGAAGGGTACCGGGCGTGCGCGTCATGGTTCGACCCGTAGTCCGATCTGGCGCACGGGTGGTCGCGCCTTTGCGGCTCGGCCACGTGATTATAAGCAGAAGGTCAATCGTAAGGCCTACCGCGCGGCGATGAGCTCAATCTTCTCCGAGCTTGTGCGTCAAGGACGTTTGATTGTGGTTGATGCGATCGATGTCGAGGCGCCGAAGACCAAGCTTGTTGTCTCCATGCTTCAGGGTATGGGTCTGAAGGGTGTCACTCTGCTGGTTCCTGAGGTCGTGAGTGAAAACCTGTACCTCGCTGCCCGTAATCTGAGCGACGTGGGTGTGTTGGATCCAAGTGCGCTTGATCCTGTGAGCCTGGTCGGCGCGGATCAGGTGGTCATCACCGTGGGTGCACTGAAGATGGTTGAGGAGTGGCTGTCATGAATGCTGAGCGCATCCTGCAAGTCTTGCGTGCCCCGCACGTGACTGAAAAGGCTTCCCTGGTGAATGCCGTTGCTGGGCAACACGTCTTCAAGGTTGCCACTGATGCAACCAAGTCGGAGATCAAACAGGCCGTTGAAACCCTGTTCAAGGTCACCGTCGAGCAGGTCCGTGTGGTCAACGTCAAGCCTAAGCGCAAGCGTTTCCGTTTCAAGGAAGGCTCCCGCAAGGCCTGGAAAAAGGCCTATGTGAAGCTGGCGGCCGGTCAGACCATTGATTACGGCGTTGGCGCCTAAGCTTGCGAGGTTCGAAAGTCATGGCACTCAAGAAAGCAAAACCGACGTCGCCGGGCCGTCGTGGCGCGGTGATGATCGATAAATCCCATCTGTGGAAAGGGGCCCCTTGGGCCGCCTTGGTGGAGAAAAAGACCAAGACCGGCGGTCGTAATCACTTCGGTCGCATCACCGCCCGTCACATCGGCGGTGGCCATAAGCAGCAGTACCGGATCATCGACTTCAAGCGCGATAAGGACGGTATCCCTGCCGTGGTCGAGCGTCTGGAGCATGATCCCAACCGTACCGCGCACATCGCCTTGCTGAAGTATGCTGATGGTGAGCGCCGCTATATCATCGCTCCCAAGGGGGTGAGCGTCGGTGATGCCATCGCCTCCGGCCCGAATGCCCCGATCAAGCCGGGCAATTGCATGCCGCTGCGCAACATCCCGGTGGGCTCCACTGTGCATGCCATCGAGCTCAAGCCAGGTCATGGTGCTCAACTTGCCCGTAGCGCCGGTGCATCGGCCCAGCTGGTGGCGCGTGAGGGGAGCTATGCCACCCTACGCTTGCGTTCCGGCGAGATACGCAAGGTGCACGTCGAGTGCCGCGCCACCTTAGGTGAAGTGAGCAACCACGAGCACAACTTGCGTAACTACGGCAAAGCGGGCGCCAAGCGTTGGCTGGGTGTGCGCCCGACCGTCCGTGGTGTGGTCATGAACCCGGTCGATCACCCGCACGGCGGTGGTGAGGGCCGCACCTCCGGTGGCCGTCATCCGGTGACTCCGTGGGGTATTCCGACCAAGGGTTACAAGACGCGTAACAACAAGCGTACTGACAAGTTCATCGTGCGTCGTCGCACGAAGTAATCGAGGGATTTCAAGGTGCCACGTTCATTGAAAAAAGGTCCTTTTGTGGACCACCACCTTTTCAAGAAGGTTGAGGACGCCATTCGGTCGGGCAACAAGCGTCCCATTAAAACCTGGTCCCGTCGCTCCATGATTCTGCCGAACATGGTGGGTCTGACCATTGCCGTGCACAACGGCAAGCAGCATGTGCCGGTCTTGGTGACTGAGCAGATGGTGGGCCACAAGCTCGGTGAATTTTCCCCCACGCGTACCTTCAAGGGTCACGCGGCGGATAAGAAGGCCAAGCGTTAAGGGGTGATGTGATGCAAGCTTATGCCGTACACAAATATGCGCGTGTGTCGCCCCAAAAGGCCCGCCTCGTAGCAGACCTGGTGCGTGGCAAGCCTGTCGCCGAGGCGCTCACGATCCTCAAGTTCACCAACAAGAAGGCCGCTGGCCTGGTGCGCAAGGTGATCGAGTCCGCCATTGCCAATGCCGAACACAATGCCGGTGCCGATGTCGACGCCCTGCGTGTCGCCGCCATTTGCGTTGATGAAGGTCCCGTGATGAAGCGTCTGCACGCCCGTGCCAAGGGTCGTGCCAACCGCATCGTGAAGCGCACCAGTCACATCCGTGTGACGGTCGCCGAGAAATAAGGGGGTACTCGTTATGGGTCAGAAAGTACATCCGACGGGGTTCCGTCTCGGCGTATCCACGCAGTGGACGTCCACCTGGTTCGCTGACAGCAAGTCGTTTTCGAAGTATCTCAACAACGACATCAAGGTTCGTGACTACCTCAAGAAGAAGCTTGCCCATGCCTCTGTGAGCAAGATTCAGATCGAGCGTCCGGCACGTTCCGCCTTTATCACGATTCACACCGCCCGTCCGGGGATCGTGATTGGCAAGAAGGGAGAGGACATCGAACGCTTGCGCGCCGAAATCGCACCCATGCTGGGCCTGGATGTAACCAATGTGAAGGTCAACGTTGAAGAGATCCGCAAGCCGGAGATGGATGCTCAGTTGGTGGCCGAGAGCATCGCCCAGCAACTCGAGAAACGCATCATGTTCCGTCGTGCCATGAAGCGTGCGGCGCAAAACACCATGCGTTTGGGAGCCCAGGGCATTAAGATCATCGTATCCGGTCGCCTGGGGGGCGCGGAGATTGCACGTACCGAGTGGATTCGCGAAGGGCGCGTGCCACTGCACACCCTACGTGCTGATATTGACTATGGCTTCGCTGAGGCGAAGACCACCTATGGTGTGATCGGTGTGAAGGTGCTGATCTACAAAGGCGAGGTCTTTGGTGTCCAGGACGCGGCCGCAGCCAAGAAGGCCAAAGGCTGATTGAGGTTTAAGCCATGTTGATGCCAAAACGAACCAAATTCCGTAAGCAATTCAAAGGCAGGAACCGCGGTCTGGCGCAGAACGGCAACAAAGTCAGCTTCGGTGAGTTTGGTCTGAAGTCCATTGAGCGCGGCAATCTGACCTCCCGTCAGATCGAGGCCGCCCGTCGTGCCATCACCCGCCACGTGAAGCGTGGTGGCAAGCTGTGGATCCGCGTGTTCCCCGATACTCCGATCACTCAGAAACCGCTCGAAGTACGTATGGGTAAGGGCAAGGGCAGCGTCGAGTACTGGGTGGCCAAGATCCAACCCGGCAAGATACTGTACGAAATCGAAGGTGTGACCGAAGAGGTCGCGCGTGAGGCCTTCAGCCTGGCTGCCGCCAAGCTCCCGGTCAAGACCATCTTTGTGACCCGGACGGTGATGTGATGAACGTTAAAGAACTTCGCGGTAAGTCTGTGGACGAGCTCAAGCAGGAGCTCCTCGCGCTGCGCAGGGAGCAATTCAATCTGCGTATGCAGGTGGGCCTTTCCCAAGCCGTCAAGCCTCACCAGGTGCGTCAGGTGCGTCGCGATATCGCGCGCATTAAGATGGTGCTCGGCGAGAAAGCAAAGGGTTGATCATGACCGAAAATACCAAGCGAACCCTCATAGGAACCGTTATAAGCGACAAGATGGATAAGTCCATCACTGTCCTGATTGAGCGTCGTGTTAAGCACCCGCTCTATGGCAAGTATATAACTCGTTCCACCAAGCTGCACGTACACGACGAGAACAACGAATGCCGTACGGGTGACAAGGTGGAGATCGTCGAGTGTCGGCCCATCTCTAAGACTAAGGCATGGAACCTGGTGCGTGTGATTGAACGCGCAACCCAAGGTTGAGGATAATTCCATGATTCAGATGCAAACCGTGCTGGATGCCGCTGACAACAGCGGTGCCAAGAAAGTGCAGTGTATTAAAGTGATTGGTGGTTCCCACCGTCGTTATGCTGGCGTGGGTGACATCATCAAGGTAAGCGTCAAGGACGCGATCCCGCGCGGCAAGGTTAAGAAGGGTGACGTGTACAACGCTGTCGTCGTGCGTACTGCCAAGGGCGTGCGCCGTCCAGACGGCTCCGTCATCCGCTTTGACAGCAATGCCGCCGTACTGCTGAACAATAAGCTCGAGCCCATCGGTACCCGTATCTTCGGACCGGTCACCCGCGAACTGCGTGGTGAGAAGTTTATGAAGATCGTGTCCCTAGCGCCTGAAGTACTTTGAGTAGGGAGGGGCCAATGAGAAAGATTCGCAAGGGTGACGAAGTCATCGTCATTACCGGTAAGGATAAAGGCCGTCGCGGTACTGTCCTCAAGGTGGGGGCAGACAACCGTATCGTCGTGCAGGGTATCAACCTAGTAAAAAAGCATCAGAAGCCTAATCCGATGGCCGGTATCCCCGGCGGCATCATTGAGAAAGAGATGCCGATTGATATTTCTAATGTGATGCTGTTTAATCCCGCGACTCAAAAAGGGGACCGGGTGGGCTTCCGTACGTTGGACGACGGCCGCAAGGTCCGTTTCTTCAAGTCCAACGGTGAAGTCGTTGACGTATAAGGTGCGCCTCATGGCCAGACTTCAAGACTACTACCGCCAGACTGTTGTGAAGCAGCTTCAGGAGAAGCTGGGCATCACCAACGTCATGGCCGTTCCACGCCTGGAGAAAATCACCCTTAATATGGGTTTGGGTGAATCCGCGCGCGACAAGAAAGTGATCGAACATGCGGTTGCCGAGCTTGCTGCCATCAGCGGCCAGAAGCCGGTGGTGACCTATGCGCGTAAGTCGATCGCGGGGTTTAAGCTGCGCGAGGGTATGCCGCTCGGTGTCAAGGTGACGCTGCGCCGCGAACGCATGTACGAATTTCTCGATCGCCTAATCTCCATCGCTATCCCCCGCATCCGTGACTTCCGCGGTCTGAATCCGAGATCCTTCGACGGGCGCGGTAACTATAGTATGGGCGTGCGCGAGCAGATCATTTTCCCGGAAATCGATTACGACAAGATCGATGCCCTGCGCGGGATGGATATCACCATCACTACCTCCGCGCGTTCAGATGATCATGCCCGTGCGCTGCTCGAGGCTTTCGAATTCCCGTTCCGTCGCTGAGGGTGAACGATGGCAAAGACTTCTATGCTGATGCGCGAGAAAAAGCGCCAACGGCTAGTTAATAAATACGCCGCCAAGCGTGCCGAGCTGAAGAAAATCATCGCCGACAAATCGACCTCGTTCGAAGATCGCATGGCCGCCATGGCTAAGCTGAACGCCCTTCCGCGCGACTCCAGCAAGTGCCGCCTGCGTAACCGCTGCGAGGTGACTGGTCGTCCGAGGGGTGTCTATCGCAAGTTCGGCCTCGCCCGTAATAAGCTGCGCGAACATGCCATGCGTGGCGAAGTTCCCGGCCTGCGCAAGGCCAGCTGGTAATCCGGAGAGCTAATACATGAGCATGAACGATCCGATCGCCGATATGCTGACCCGCATCCGCAATGGTCAGGCGGCGCGCAAGGCCGAGGTGAGCATGCCGTCCTCCAAGCTCAAGCTGGCGATTTGCCAAGTGCTGAAGGATGAGGGCTACATCGCTGATTTCCAGGTCAGTGGTGATGTACGTCCAGTGTTGACCATCAAGCTGAAGTACTTCGAAGGGCGACCGGTTATTGATGCGATTCAACGTGTCAGCCGTCCCGGTCGGCGTATCTTCCGCGGTGCCAATGAGCTGCCCAAGGTCCTGGGGGGTCTGGGTATCGCTATCATCTCCACTTCCAAAGGCGTCATGACCGATCGTGCTGCCCGTGCTGGTGGTCATGGTGGCGAGGTGCTCTGCACCGTAAGCTAAGTCATTTAGGTAACAAGCAATGTCCCGAGTCGCTAAACAACCTATCACAGTGCCCAAAGGTGTGGAGGTGGTGCTGGATGGTCAGGTGCTGCGCGTCAAGGGCCCGAAAGGTGCCCAAGACCTCAGCATCAACCCACAAGTCAAGGTCGAGCTGAATGACGGTGTAATCCAGTTCGCCCCGGCGAATGAGACTGCGGCTTCCAAAGCCCTTGCGGGAACCATGCGCGCGATTGCACAAAACATGGTGACTGGCGTAAGTGCTGGCTTCGAGCGTCGCCTCCAGTTGGTGGGCGTGGGCTACCGCGCCCAGGTGCAAGGCACCGTGCTGAACCTCGCCCTCGGCTACTCGCACCCCATTAACTATCAGCTTCCGGCCGGCGTTACCGCCGAGACCCCATCGCAGACCGAAATCATCATTCGCGGCATCGACAAGCAGGCCGTGGGGCAGGTCGCGGCGGAAATTCGTGGTTTCCGTCCGCCGGAGCCCTATAAGGGCAAGGGTGTCAAGTACGCGGATGAAATTATTCTGCGTAAGGAAGCGAAGAAAAAGTAAGGTGTCAGCATGAACGCCAAGAAAGAACAACGCTTGCGCCGTGCACGCCGCACGCGCGCAAAAATCAGCGAGCTCGGGATGCCGCGTCTTTGCGTCCATCGTACCCCGCGTCATATCTACGCCCAGATCATCGCGGCCGATGGTTCGAGTGTGCTGGCAAGCGCGTCGACCGTCGCTAGGGATATCCGCAAGGCCGTGAATTACACCGGCAATGTGGATGCAGCGGCTGCGGTGGGGCGCGCCATCGCCGAGAAGGCCAAGGCCGCGGGTATCGAGAGGGTCGCCTTCGATCGCTCGGGTTTCAAATATCATGGTCGTGTCAAGGCGCTGGCTGAAGCCGCGCGTGAGCACGGTCTGCAGTTCTAAAGAGGCATGACGATGAAGGTTGAAGCCGAAAATACCGCCACGGACGGCATGATCGAGAAGCTCGTCGCGGTCAATCGTGTATCCAAGACTGTCAAGGGGGGGCGTATTTTCTCCTTCACTGCCCTGACCGTGGTCGGGGATGGGAATGGCCGTGTAGGTTTTGGTTACGGCAAGGCACGCGAAGTGCCGGCAGCCATCCAGAAATCCTTGGAGAAGGCGCGCCGTAACATGATTGACGTTGCCCTTCATGAAGGCACCCTGCAGCACGAGATCAAGGGGTGTCACGGTGCGGCAAACGTGTTCATGAAGCCAGCCCGCGATGGTACTGGCCTGATCGCTGGTGGTGCGATGCGTGCTGTGTTCGAGGCTGCGGGCGTGCGTAATGTCCTGGCCAAGTGCGTGGGTAGCCGTAACCAGATGAACGTGATCCGTGCGACCATCAATGGCCTGCGCCAGATGAGTTCGCCCGAGCGCGTGGCTGCCAAGCGTGGTAAGCGCGTGGAAGATATCCTGGGATAAGTCATGAGCGAGAAAGCCAAACTCAAAGTCACGCTGGTCAAGAGCGTCGCCGGTCGCCTGAAGGCCCATAAAGCCTGCGTGCGCGGCCTTGGACTGCGTCGCATGCATCAGACGGTTGAAGTGCTCGACACGCCTGAGAACCGCGGCATGATTAACAAGGTTTCTTACCTTCTGAGCGTGGAGGCCGTGTGACATGCGCCTAAATGACCTCAAGCCCGCAGAGGGCAGCAAGAAGGCACCGCGCCGTCTTGGTCGTGGCATCGGCTCCGGCCTTGGTAAGACGGGCGGACGAGGCCACAAAGGCCAGCATTCCCGTACGGGTCATTTTAAGATTGGTTTTGAGGGTGGTCAGATGCCGATGCAGCGTCGTCTGCCGAAGGTCGGCTTCACCACACAGAAGTCCCTGGTCAGCGCCGAGTTACCGCTTTCTGCCCTGAACAAGGTCGAGGGTCAGGAGGTGACGCTCGACTCGCTCAAGGCCGCAGGCCTCATTCGCCGTGATGTTCTTCATGTCAAGGTTGTGCTCTCGGGGGCCATTGGCAAGGCCGTGGTCCTAAAAGGCATCAAGGCGACAAAAGGTGCCGTCGAGGCCATCACTGCCGCTGGTGGTCGGGTGGAGTAACACGTGTCGCGAACGGTAGGCATCACTGCGCTGGCTGGAGTCGGTAAGCTTACCGAGCTCCGCCAGCGCATTTTTTTCGTTCTCGGTGCACTGATTGTGTTCCGTATTGGAACCTTTATCCCTCTGCCGGGCATTGATGTCCATGTTATGGAGGCGTTGTTCGACCAGGCACGCGGATCCATTCTGGACATGTTCAACATGTTCTCGGTGGTCGCGCTATCGCTGATATCGGTCTGTGCGGTTGGTGTGGGGCGGTTGTGGGGGGCGGGGGGGTTGGTGCTGTTGGTTTCGGTGGGGGTGGCGCGGGGGGGGGGGGGGAGGGGGGGGGGCGATGGGGGGCGTCGCGTGGGGGTGGGGGGGGGGGGGGAGGG
>JARJMX020000104.1 GCA_029335925.2 Gammaproteobacteria bacterium | reverse complement strand
AAAGGCCTTTACCTCGCCACCAAAGGTCTCCGCCGCCACCTTGGTCAGCGCCGCCGTCAGCGTGGTCTTGCCGTGGTCTACGTGACCAATAGTGCCCACGTTCACGTGCGGCTTCTTACGTTCGAATTTTTCCTTAGCCATGACTTATGGACCTCTGAATACCAAAAATTAACCCTTCACGCTCTTAATCACCGCCTCGGTGACATTGCGCGGCGCTTCAGCGTACTTAGCGAACTCCATCGAGTAGCTCGCACGACCCTGAGTCGCGGAACGCAGGTCGGTCGCGTAACCGAACATCTCGGACAGCGGGACTTCGGCGCGGATCTTCTTGATGCCGCCGAACCCGTCATCCATCCCCTGCACTAGGCCACGACGACGATTGATGTCGCCGATGACGTCGCCCATGTACTCCTCAGGGGTCTCGACCTCGACCTTCATGATCGGTTCGAGCAGGACGGGATTAGCCTTAGCGGCCCCTTCCTTCAGCCCCATAGATGCCGCGATCTTGAACGCCATCTCGCTTGAGTCGACATCGTGGTAGGAGCCGTCGAACAGGGTCACCTTGACATCCACCATCGGAAAGCCGGCCAGCACACCGTTCTGCAGGGCCTCCTGTACGCCCTTGTCGACCGCCGGGATGTATTCTTTCGGTACTACACCACCAACGATAGCGTTGACAAACTCGTACCCTTTGCCCTCCGCGTTCGGCTCGAGGCGCAGCCCGACGTGGCCGTCTTGCCCACGCCCGCCGGACTGGCGCACAAACTTGCCTTCCTGCTCCACACTGCCGCGGATGGTTTCACGATAGGCCACCTGGGGTTTGCCGGTGTTCGCCTCGACCTTGAACTCACGCCTCATGCGGTCGACAATGATCTCAAGGTGCAGCTCACCCATGCCAGAGATGATGGTCTGACCGGACTCTTCGTCAATATGGAAACGGAAGGAGGGGTCCTCGGCCGCGAGTTTGGACAGGGCGAGGCTCATCTTCTCATGGTCGCCCTTGGTCTTAGGCTCCACGGCAATGGAGATCACCGGCTCCGGGAAGTCCATACGCTCGAGGATGATGATGTTATTCGGATCGCACAGGGTGTCACCGGTCGTGACATTCTTCAGACCGACCGCGGCGGCAATGTCACCCGCACGGACCTCCTTGATCTCCTCGCGGCTGTTAGCATGCATCTGAACGAGACGACCGATGCGCTCGCGGGACTTCTTGACCGAATTGTAGACGCTATCACCCGCCGTCATCACCCCCGAATAGACACGAATGAAGGTCAGGGTGCCGACGAACGGATCCGTCATGATCTTGAACGCCAGCGCAGAAAACGGCTCATCATCGCTGGCATGTCGCTCAGCGCTCTGACCGTTTTCGAGCTCGCCCTTGATCGCAGGAATATCAGTCGGTCCGGGCAGGAACTCGATCACCGCATCAAGCATGCGCTGTACGCCCTTGTTTTTGAAGGCGGAGCCGCAGAAGGCCGGAATAATCTCGTTGTTCAGGGTGCGGATGCGTAGACCTGCCTTGATCTCGTCGTCCGACAGTTCGCCGGTCTCGAGATATTTCTCCATCATCTCCTCAGAGGCCTCAGCCGCAGCCTCGATCATCTTCTCACGGTATTCCTTACATAGCTCGAGCATATCGGCCGGAATCTCGCGGACCTCGTAGGTCATACCCTTATCGGCTTCATTCCAGTAAATGGCCTTCATGCGGATCAGGTCGACCACGCCCTGGAAGCTTTCCTCGGCACCGATCGGGAGCACGACGGGTACGGGGTTACCACCCAGGCGCTGCTTGATCTGGTCCATCACGCGCAGGAAATTGGCGCCGGAGCGGTCCATCTTGTTGACGAAGGCCAAGCGCGGAACGCGGTATTTGTTCGCCTGACGCCATACGGTCTCGGACTGCGGCTGCACGCCACCGACTGCGCACAGCACGAACACCGCACCGTCAAGCACACGCAGGGAGCGCTCCACTTCGATAGTGAAGTCCACGTGGCCTGGGGTATCGATGATATTGAAGCGGTGCTCCTCGAACTGGCGATCCATACCACTCCAGAAGGCGGTGGTCGCCGCGGAGGTGATAGTGATACCACGCTCCTGCTCCTGCTCCATCCAGTCCATGGTGGCCGTACCCTCATGGACCTCACCGATCTTGTGAGATACGCCGGTATAGTAAAGGATGCGCTCGGTAGTGGTGGTTTTACCGGCATCGATGTGAGCCATGATGCCGAAGTTGCGGTATCGCTCGAGCGGTGTCGTACGTGCCACGAATGAATCCTCAGTGCCTTACCAACGGAAGTGGGCGAAGGCCTTGTTCGCCTCAGCCATACGGTGCGTGTCTTCACGCTTCTTGACCGCCGCACCACGGTTCTCAGCCGCGTCCATGAGCTCGCCGGCGAGACGATTCTTCATACCCTTCTCACCACGCTTGCGCGCAGCCTCGATGATCCAGCGCATGGCCAAGGACATGCGACGGGATGGACGAACCTCGACCGGCACCTGATAAGTGGCACCACCCACGCGACGGGACTTCACCTCGACGGACGGAGCCACATTATCAAGAGCGCGCTCGAGCAGCTCGATAGGATCGTCCTTACCCTTGGCAATAAGGATGTCGATGGCACCGTACATGATGCTCTCGGCAACAGACTTCTTGCCGTTGAGCATGATCATGTTCATGAACTTGGTGATCGTGGTGTTCTTAAATTTCGGATCCGGCAGAACCTGACGAACCGGCACTTCACGTCTTCTTGGCATAACTAACCACCTAAAAACCTTGATTAACCCTTCGGACGTTTGGCGCCGTACTTGGAACGGCCCTGGCGGCGCTTGGCCACACCCTGGCAGTCCAACGAACCGCGCACGATGTGATAGCGCACACCCGGAAGGTCCTTCACACGACCGCCACGGACGAGAACCACGGAGTGCTCCTGAAGGTTGTGACCCTCACCACCGATATAACCAATGATCTCGTGGCCATTGGTCAGGCGCACCTTGGCGACCTTACGCAGCGCAGAGTTCGGCTTCTTCGGAGTGGTGGTGTAAACACGCGTGCACACACCGCGACGCTGAGGGCAATTCTGCAGCGCGGGCACATTGGACTTCTCGCTCACCCGCGTGCGGGGCTTGCGCACCAGCTGGTTGACGGTTGCCATCTAAACATTTCTCCAACAGCAAATGAGTTCAAGCGGGGCGATAACAAGGCCAGAGCACCGCATTTAAAGGGTGCCGAATTCTAGAGATCAAGCCCACGACTGTCAATGCCGCTTAACGCCCCCGTCGGTTTTCATTCCTCTTCCGAGTCGCTCGCGACCACGGTCTCGACCGGAGCATCGCTGCCCAAATCGATGAGTCCAAGGGCTTCCCGCATCTGACGACGACGCTCATCGCGCCGACTCTGATGATAGGCGAGCCCGGAGCCGGCCGGAATGAGGCGGCCGACGATGACGTTTTCTTTCAGACCACGGAGTTCATCCACCGCACCACGCACCGCCGCATCGGTCAGCACGCGGGTGGTCTCCTGGAAGGAGGCGGCGGACACGAACGATTCGGTCACCAGCGAGGCCTTGGTAATGCCAAGCAGTACGGGCTGATACTGGGCGGGCATCTTGCCCTTTTCGACCAGCTTGCGGTTTTCCTCAAGGATACGGGCCTTGTCAACCTGATCGCCGACGATGTAGCCGGAATCTCCAGGCTCGGTAATCTCGACCTTGCGCAGCATCTGGCGAATGATCACCTCGATATGCTTGTCGTTGATCTTCACGCCCTGCAGACGGTAGACGTCCTGCACCTCCTTGGTGAGATAGGAGGCCATTTCCTCAATGCCGCGCAGGCGCAGGATGTCATGCGGGGAGAGCTCACCGTCGACGATCACCTCGCCACGGCTGACATACTCGCCTTCGAACACGTTGACCTGACGCCACTTCGGGATCAGCTCCTCGTGGGTATCGCCATTCTCGGCGGTGATCACCACACGCTGCTTACCCTTGGTTTCCTTGCCGAAGCTGATGGTGCCGGAGATCTCGGCCAGGATGGCGGGATCCTTCGGTTTGCGGGCCTCGAACAGGTCAGCGACACGTGGCAGACCACCGGTGATGTCGCGGGTCTTCGAGCTCTCCTGCGGGATACGCGCAATGACATCGCCCACCTCTACGCGGTCCCCATCGTTGAGGTTGACGATCGCACGTCCCGGCAGGAAATAGTTCGCCGGCAGGTCGGTGCCCGCGAGCTTGAGGTCATTGCCCTGTTCGTCCACCAGCTTGACCAGCGGACGCAAATCTTTGGCCGCACCGGCGCGCTGCTTCGGATCGGTGATCTCCTTGGAGGACAGGCCAGTAATCTCATCCACCTGCGAGTTGACGGTCACGCCTTCGACGAAGTCGATGAAGCGCACGTAACCGGCCACCTCGGTGACGATCGGGTGGGTGTGCGGGTCCCAGACCGCTAGGGTGGTGCCGGCCGGGATGTGATCGCCTTCCTTGACGCGGATGACCGCGCCGTAAGGGATCTTGTAACGCTCGCGCTCGCGGCCGTGATCATCGACCACCCCGATCTCGCCCGAGCGGGACACGGCCACCAGGAAGCCGTCGCGGTTGATGACGGTCTTCAGGTTATGAAAGCGTGCATTGCCCGCCGTCTTGTTCTCAACACTGCTCGCCGCCGCAGAACGAGAAGCCGCGCCACCAATGTGGAAGGTGCGCATAGTCAGCTGCGTACCCGGCTCGCCAATCGATTGGGCGGCGATTACCCCCACAGCTTCACCGACATTGACCAGATGTCCGCGAGCCAGATCGCGACCATAGCACTTGGCGCATACGCCCCAGCGCGCTTCGCAGGTGATCGGAGAGCGGACCCAGACCTCGTCCACGCCCGCCTCCTCGATCTGGCGGACTTTCGCCTCATCGATCAGAGTCCCGGCCGGGATCAGGGTGGTGTTAGTGCCAGGGATCAGCACATCTTTGGAGGTCACCCGGCCAAGGATGCGCTCACCCAGACCCTCAACCACATCACCCCCTTCGATCACCGGAGTCATGCGCAAACCGTCGCTGGTGGTGCCGCAGTCATCGATGGTGATAACCACGTCCTGCGCCACATCGACCAGACGGCGGGTCAGGTAACCGGAGTTCGCGGTCTTCAGCGCAGTATCAGCCAGGCCCTTGCGCGCGCCGTGGGTGGAGATGAAGTACTGGATGACGTTCAACCCCTCACGGAAGTTGGCGGTGATCGGCGTCTCGATGATGGAGCCGTCCGGCTTGGCCATCAGGCCACGCATGCCCGCAAGCTGACGGATCTGGGCCACAGAACCCCGTGCGCCGGAGTCGGCCATCATGTAAATAGCGTTGAACGAGTTCTGCCTGACCTCGTGGCCGCTGGCGTCGATCACAGTCTCCGTGGACAGGCCGTCCATCATCGCCTTGGTGATTTGGTCGTTGGCACGCGACCAGATATCGACCACCTTGTTGTAGCGCTCGCCGGCGGTCACAAGACCACTGTTGAACTGTTCCTGGATCTCCTTCACCTCAAGCTCGGCGCGGGCCAGGATAGCGGCCTTGGCTTCGGGCACACGCATGTCGTCGGAGCAGATGGAGATGCCAGCGCGGGTCGCGAAGCGGAAGCCGGTGTACATCATCTGGTCGGCAAAGATGACCGTCTCTTTCAGACCAAGGTGGCGGTAGACGTAGTTCAACAGGCCCGAGATGGCCTTCTTGCCCATGTCACGGTTCACCAGCTCGAACGGCACCCCGGTCGGCACCACGCGGTACAGCAAGGCGCGGCCGACGGTGGTGTCGACCAGCGAGCGGACAGGCTCCCAATCACCGTCCTCATTGCGGCGATGCTCGGTGATCCGAACCTTGACGCGAGCGCCAAGCTCGACTTGCTCGGTATCGTAAGCACGCTGGACCTCGTCGAGGTCAGCAAACACCATACCTTCGCCCTTGCCGTTCACCTTGGCACGGGTCATGTAGTAGAGACCAAGCACAATGTCCTGCGACGGCACGATGATCGGATCACCGTTGGCGGGAGAGAGGACGTTGTTGGTCGACATCATCAGCACACGAGCCTCGATCTGGGCCTCGAGCGAGAGCGGCACGTGGACCGCCATCTGATCACCATCGAAGTCGGCGTTGAACGCCGAACAGACCAGCGGGTGCAGCTGAATCGCCTTGCCTTCGATCAGCACCGGCTCGAAGGCCTGGATGCCAAGACGGTGCAAGGTCGGTGCTCGGTTCAGCAAGACCGGATGCTCGCGGATGACCTCGTCGAGGACGTCCCAGACCTCCGGCCCCTCGCGCTCAACCAGCTTCTTGGCCGCCTTGATGGTGGTGGCGAGACCACGGCGGACGAGCTTGGAAAAGATGAACGGCTTAAACAGCTCAAGCGCCATCTTCTTTGGCAGGCCGCACTGGTGCAGGCGTAAGGTCGGACCAACGACGATCACGGAGCGGCCAGAGTAGTCAACGCGCTTGCCGAGCAGATTCTGACGGAAACGACCCTGCTTGCCCTTGATCATGTCGGCGAGCGATTTGAGCGGACGCTTGTTGGTGCCGGTGATGGGACGGCCGCGGCGACCGTTGTCCAGCAGCGCATCCACGGCCTCCTGAAGCATGCGCTTCTCGTTGCGCACGATGATGTCGGGCGCGTTCAGCTCCAGCAGGCGCTTGAGGCGGTTGTTGCGGTTGATGACACGGCGGTACAGATCGTTCAGATCGGAGGTGGCGAAGCGGCCGCCGTCCAGCGGTACCAACGGACGCAGGTCCGGCGGCAGCACCGGAAGCACGGTCAGGATCATCCACTCTGGCCTGTTGCCGGACTCGAGGAAGAATTCAATCAGCTTCAGGCGCTTGGAGATGCGCTTGATCTTGGTCTCCGAACCGGTTTCGGCCAGCTCCTCGCGCAGCTTGCGAGCCTCCTCTTCAAGATTCATCTTGCTGAGGATGTCGCGCAGCGCCTCGGCACCCATGCGGGCCTCGAACTCGTCGCCATACTGCTCGATGGCGTCGAGGTACTCCTCGTCGTTGAGTAGCTGGCCTTTCTGCAGCGGAGTCAGACCAGGCTCGGTGACAATGAAAGCCTCGAAGTAGAGCACGCGCTCGATGTCACGCAGGGTCATGTCCAACATCAGACCGATGCGGGACGGCAGGGACTTGAGGAACCAGATATGGGCGCAGGGGGCCGCAAGCTCGATGTGGCCCATGCGCTCGCGGCGCACCTTGGAGAGGGTCACCTCCACCCCGCACTTCTCGCACACCACGCCGCGGTGCTTGAGGCGCTTGTACTTGCCGCACAGGCACTCGTAGTCCTTCACCGGGCCGAAGATCTTGGCGCAGAACAGGCCGTCGCGCTCCGGCTTGAAGGTGCGGTAGTTGATGGTCTCGGGCTTCTTGACCTCACCATACGACCAGGAGCGGATCATGTCCGGCGAGGCGAGCGAGATGCGGATGAAGTCGAATTCTTCCTCCGCCGCCTGGGGCTTCATCAGGTTGAGCAGTTCTTTCATGGCGAATCTCTCAAAATGCAGCATGGGACGGCACGCCTTGCGCGCCGCCCAGGCGGGGTCGATCAGTCTTCCTGTTCGAGCTCGATGTTGATGCCGAGCGAGCGGATCTCACGCAGGAGCACATTAAAGGACTCCGGCATGCTGGCCTCCATCTGGTGGTTGCCGTCGACGATGTTCTTATACATCTTGTTACGGCCATTCACGTCGTCCGACTTGACGGTCAGCATCTCCTGTAGGGTGTAGGCGGCGCCGTAGGCCTCCAGGGCCCAGACCTCCATCTCCCCGAAACGCTGGCCGCCGAACTGGGCCTTGCCGCCCAGCGGCTGCTGGGTGACCAAGCTGTACGGCCCCGTGGAACGGGCGTGCATCTTGTCATCGACCAGGTGGTTGAGCTTGAGCATGTACATGTAGCCCACCGTGGTCGGACGATCAAAGCGCTCTCCGGTGCGACCATCATAGAGGTACATCTGCCCGCTCTCCGGCATGCCGGCCAAGCGCAGCATGTGCTTGATCTCGGACTCGTGCGCGCCCTCGAACACCGGGGTCGCCATCGGCACACCCTTGCTGAGATTCTTGGCCATGGCGATCAGCTCATCATCGCTGAGGCTGTCAAGATCGACCTCCTTCACCCCGCGATGGTTATAGACCTGGTCAAGGAAAGCACGCAGCTCCTTGAGCTGTTTCTCACGCTCAAGCTCAAGCATGGCCTGGATCTTATGTCCAAGGCCGCGTGCAGCGAGGCCAAGGTGGACCTCGAGGATCTGACCGATATTCATCCGCGACGGTACACCCAGCGGGTTCAAGCAGATGTCGATCGGCGTGCCGTCCTCCATGTACGGCATATCCTCCTCGGGCACGATCATGGAAATCACACCCTTGTTCCCGTGGCGGCCGGCCATCTTGTCACCCGGCTGGATGCGGCGTTTGACCGCCACATAGACCTTGACCATCTTCAGCACGCCCGGTGCCAGATCATCGCCCTGCTGAATCTTCGCCTTCTTGTCGGCGAACAAACGCTCGGCCTCGGCGCGCTGCTCCTCGAGCTGAGCCTTGTAGGCCTCGAGCTCCGCCGCCACGCCGTCATCGGCCAGGCGGATGTCGAACCACTGTTCGCGCTTGATCTTGGCGAGCGCAGCGGCAGTGATCTTCTTGCCACCTTCCAGGCCCATGCCACCATCGGCGACCTGGCCGACCAGCAGGTTCTCGACGCGCTGGAAGATGTCGTCCTCGATGATGCGCATACGGTCCTTGATGTTCTTGCGCACCGCGTCGAGGTCGGCCTCCTCAATGGCCTTGGCGCGCGCATCCTTTTCCACCCCATCGCGGGTGAACACGCGCACGTCGATCACGGTGCCCTCCATCCCCGGTGGCACACGCAGCGAAGTGTCCTTCACATCACTCGCCTTCTCCCCGAAGATCGCACGCAAGAGCTTCTCCTCCGGCGTCAGCTGGGTCTCGCCCTTGGGCGTCACTTTACCCACCAGGATGTCGCCTGGACGCACTTCGGCGCCGACGAACACCACGCCGGACTCGTCCAGCTTGTTGAGCAGGCTTTCGGAGACGTTGGGGATGTCGGCGGTGATCTCCTCAGGGCCGAGTTTGGTGTCACGCGCCACGCAGGAGAGCTCCTCGATGTGGATCGAGGTGAAGCGATCTTCCTTCAGCACGCGTTCGGAGAGAAGGATGGAGTCCTCAAAGTTGTAGCCGTTCCAGGGCATAAAGGCGACCAGCATGTTCTGGCCGAGCGCCAGCTCGCCGAGGTCGACCGAGGCGCCGTCGGCCAACACATCGCCCTTAGCCACCACATCGCCCTCGTGGACGATCGGGCGCTGGTTGATGCAAGTGTTCTGGTTGGAACGGGTGTACTTGGTCAGATTGTAGATGTCGACGCCGATCTCGCCGGCCTCGGTCTCATCATTGTTGACACGTACCACGATGCGGGTGGCATCGACGCGCTCGACCACGCCGCCACGGCGGGCGACCACAGATGCGCCGGAGTCGACCGCCACCACGCGCTCCATGCCGGTACCGACCAGTGGCTTTTCGGCGCGCAGGCAGGGCACGGCCTGGCGTTGCATATTGGCGCCCATCAGCGCACGGTTGGCGTCGTCATGCTCGAGGAACGGGATGAGTGAGGCGGCCACGGACACCACCTGCTTCGGTGAGATGTCCATGTAGTGCACTTGGCTGGGGTTGGCGAAGGTGAACTCACCCGCCTGACGGCAGGCGACCAGTTCGTCGGTCAGCCGTCCCTCCTCGTCCAAGCTGGCGTTGGCCTGGGCGATGATGTACTGCCCTTCCTCGATCGCCGACAGGTAGTCGATCTGATCGGTGACCTTGCCATCAATCACACGACGGTATGGGGTTTCCAGGAAACCGTAGTGGTTGGTGCGGGCGTAGACCGCCATTGAGTTGATCAGCCCGATGTTTGGACCTTCCGGGGTCTCGATCGGGCACACGCGGCCGTAGTGGGTCGGGTGCACGTCACGCACCTCGAAGCCAGCGCGATCGCGGGTCAGGCCGCCGGGGCCGAGGGCGGAGACGCGGCGCTTGTGGGTCACCTCGGAGAGCGGATTGTTCTGGTCCATGAACTGGGAGAGCTGGCTGGAGCCAAAGAACTCCTTGATCGCGGCCACCACCGGCTTGGCATTGATCAGTTCCTGCGGCATCAGGCCTTCGCTCTCGGCCAAGGACAGGCGCTCCTTGACCGCGCGCTCAACACGCACGAGGCCGATGCGGAACACGTTCTCGACCATCTCGCCCACGGAACGAACACGGCGGTTACCAAGGTGGTCGATGTCGTCCACCTGACCGTTGCCGTTACGGATGTCGATCAGCACCTTGATCACGTCCAGGATGTCTTCCTTAGACAGGGTGCCCGGACCGGTGATCTCCTTACGGCCCACGCGGCGGTTGAACTTCATTCGGCCGACAGCGGAGAGGTCGTAGCGATCCTCGGAGAAAAACAGACCTTGGAATAGCGCCTCGGCGGACTCCTTGGTGGGCGGCTCTCCCGGGCGCATCATACGGTAGATCTCCACCAGGGCCTCGAGCGGGCTGGTGGTCCTGTCCTCACGCAGGGTGTTGGAGATGAACGGTCCGCAGTCGACCTCGTTAAAATAAATGGTGCGAAGTTCACGGAGGCCCGCCTCGTTCATCGCTCCGATCAAGTCGGCGGTGACAATGTCGTTGGCGCTGGCGAGGAGCTCACCGGTGCGCGGATCAATGACGTTGTGGGCCAGGGTCTGGCCGATGAGGTAATCGATCGGTGCGACTTGGGGACCGACGCCAGCCTTCTTCATGTCGCGCACATGCTTGGCGGTGATGCGGCGCCCTTTCTCGACGATCACATTGCCGTCCTTGTCACGGATGTCGAACGGCGCGTTTTCACCCTTTAGGCGGTCGATCACCAGATCAACCTTAACCTCGTCGGCCGAAAGCAGGGTATAGGCGGTGGTCTCGAAGAAGGTAGCGAGGATTTCCTCGTTGTCCATGCCCATGGCACGCAAGAGGATGGTCACCGGCAATTTGCGGCGACGGTCGATGCGCGCGTACAGGAGATCCTTAGGATCAAACTCGAAATCCAGCCAGGAACCGCGGTAGGGGATGATGCGCGCGGAGAACAGGATCTTACCCGAGGAATGGGTTTTGCCCTTATCGGAGTCGAAGAACACCCCCGGGGATCGGTGCAGCTGGGACACCACAACCCGCTCAGTACCGTTGATGATAAAGGTGCCGGTCTCGGTCATGAGCGGCAGCTCGCCCATATACACTTCCTGCTCGCGCACATCCTTGACCACCTGACTGCCCGCAGGGGCCTCCTTGTCGTAGATCACCAGACGCATCTTGACGCGCAGCGGGGCGGCGTAGGTCAGGCCACGGATCTGGCATTCTTTAACATCGAAGGGTGGCTCGCCGAGGCGATAGCTGACGTATTCGAGCGCCGCATTGCCCGAGTAGCTTACGATCGGAAACACCGAGCTGAGCGCGGCATGCAGCCCCATCGGTTTACGGTTCTGCGGGTTTTCAAGCTGCAGAAAGCCACGATAGGAATCGATCTGGGTGGCTAGCAGGTTCGGCACCGCAAGGATGGACTTGCGCTTGCTGAAATCTTTACGGATCCGCTTCTTCTCGGTGATGGAGTACGTCATCGGATTTCCTCTGAGGGAACAGTATGTACTGACGCGGAGCGTCATCTCGAATCACAGTAGACTGTCGCCATGTCCCGCCAGCGCGCGGTGTTGGAGACATCGCAACAGGCCACTGGAAGACCATGAAGCGGAAAAAGGCCAGCGGCCATCGCCGCCAGCCGGATACCCATGTTTCGCAAAGCGAAAGCGGGATCGATTACTTGAGCTCGACTTTGGCACCGGCCTCCTCGAGCTTCTTCTTTATGGCCTCGGCATCAGCCTTGGCAACGCCTTCCTTCACGGTGGAGGGGACGCCTTCAACCAGGTCCTTGGCTTCTTTCAAGCCAAGGCCGGTGATTTCGCGCACAGCCTTGATCACGTTGACCTTGTTGTCACCAAAGCTGGTCATAACCACGTCGAACTCCGTCTTCTCTTCAGCGGCCGGAGCGGCAGCGCCAGCAGCCGGAGCGGCAGCGACGGCGACAGCGGCAGCGGCGGATACACCGAACTTCTCTTCCATCGCGGAGATCAGATCAACGATCTCCAGGACGGTCATATTGGAGATAGCCTCCAGAATGTCTTCTTTGCTGATTGCCATGGTTGTGTACCTAAAAGCGAAAGGATTGTTGAAAAGCCGTAAGTCTTACGCCGCTTGCTTCTGATCGCGAATGGCGGCAACGGTGCGGACCAGCTTGCCCGGAACCTCCTTGAGGGTACGGACGAACTTGGCGACCGGAGCCTGCATGACCGACATGAGCATGCTGATGGCCTGGTCGCGGGTCGGCAGGTTGGCCACGCGATCAATCTCGGATGCAGCGATGAGCTGACCACTGAGGGCGACGAGCTTCACTTTCAGCTTGTCGTTCTCCTTGGCCGCATCGCGCATCAGGCGTGCTGCAGCACCCGGATCCTCCATCGAGAACGCGAGCACGAGGGGACCGACCATCCCATCGGCCATGCACTCAAATTCGGTACCGCGCACCGCGATGCGGGCGAGCGTGTTCTTCACCACGCGCAGGTAAACACCCTCTTTACGGGCCTTAACGCGCAGCGCGGTCAGCTGCTCGACCGTCATGCCACGATATTCCGCCGCAACGGCGGAATAAGCTTTGGCGGCGACTTCGGCTACTTCAGCGACGACAGCCTGTTTCTGATCGAACGTCAGTGCCATTGAAATAACCTCAGATCGCATGCCCTACGGACATGCATCGCCTCGAACCGGAATGCCACCAGAATATGGATGGCATCCCGCCCTTACGGTGCCACACCAGGCAGAAATTCCTGGGCCTCACCGTCTGCGCAGGCAGAATTAAGCACTCAGAGACTTCGTGCGCCTGCGGTCTTGGACGCAACCGGATCGCTCCGGCAGCCCAAATGAGGTGGAGCAGGATGTCCCGCCCCACCACGCATCAGCCCGCCAGGCTAGCCTGATCCACCATCAGGCCCGGACCCATGGTGGTGGATACGGTGATGCGCTTCATATAGATACCCTTGGCCGTGGAAGGCTTGGCCTTGTTTAAGTCGGCGATCAAGGCATTCAGGTTCTCGAGCAGGGCCTCCTCATCGAAGCTAACCTTGCCAATGGTGCAGTGAACGATACCGGCCTTGTCGGTACGATAACGCACCTGACCGGCCTTGGCATTGCGCACGGCAGCGGCCGGATCCATGGACACGGTACCCACTTTCGGGTTCGGCATCAGACCGCGAGGACCGAGAATCTGGCCGAGCTGGCCCACGATACGCATGGCATCCGGCGTGGCGATGACCACATCAAAATCCATATGGCCCGCCTTGATGGACTCCGCGAGATCCTCGAAACCGACGATTTCGGCGCCTGCGGCCTTGGCCGCCTCAGCGTTGGCCCCCTGGGCGAACACCGCCACACGCACACTCTTGCCGGTACCGCGCGGCAGCACGGTGGAACCACGCACAACTTGGTCGGAGCGACGCGGATCAACACCCAGGTTGACGGCCACGTCGACGGATTCGACGAACTTGGCGCTCGCCAGCTCCTTCAGTAGGCTGAAAGCCTCCTTGGCCGGATAGGCGCGCGTTGTATCGACCTTTTCACGGATGGCTTTTTGACGCTTGGTGAGCTTGGCCATTACACGCCCTCCACATTCAGACCCATGCTCTTCGCACTGCCAGCGATAGTGCGCACGGCGGCATCCATATCTGCGGCAGTGAGGTCCGGCATCTTGATCTTGGCAATTTCTTCGAGCTGGGCACGGGTGATGGTGCCAACCTTCTTGGTGTTCGGATTGCTCGAACCACTCTGGATACCAACGGCCTTTTTGATCAGAACGGTGGCCGGCGGGGTCTTGGTGATGAAGGTGAAGCTCTTGTCGCTATACACGGTGATGACCACCGGCAGCGGCAGACCAGGCTCCACACCCTGAGTAGCGGCGTTGAACTCCTTACAGAAACCCATGATGTTGACGCCATGCTGACCCAGGGCCGGGCCGATGGGGGGACTCGGGTTGGCCTGACCGGCCTTAACCTGCAGTTTGATGTAAGCCGTGACTTTCTTAGCCATATTTCACTCTCTTTGGGTGCAAACGCCCAACGGGCTCCCCTGTTAACACTCAGACCTTTTCGACCTGACCGAACTCGAGCTCCACCGGGGTGGAGCGTCCAAAAATACTCACCGCGACACGCAGGCGGCTCTTCTCGTAATCGACCTCTTCGACGGTGCCATTGAAATCATTGAACGGCCCCTCGCAGATGCGGACCATCTCACCAACTTCGAACAAAACCTTCGGCCGCGGCTTCTCAGCCCCTTCGCGCACCCGACTAAGGATAGCCTCCGCCTCCTTGTCACTGATGGGCGTAGGGCGATCCGGAGTACCGCCAATAAAGCCCAGCACCCGCGGCACGGAACGCACCAGATGCCACGCCTCGTCGTTCATGTCGATCTGCACCAGCACGTAGCCGGGGAAGAACTTGCGCTCGCTCTTGCGACGCACGCCATCGCGCATCTCGACCACTTCTTCGGAAGGCACGAGAATCTGACCAAAGCGATCCTGCATGCCTTCACGCTGAATGCGCTCCTCGAGCGCACGCTTGACAGCATTCTCATATTGAGAAAAGGTCTGGACGACGTACCAGCGCATGGCCATCAATTAGCCCCCCTGACCCGTGATGAGACGCACCACCCAGAACAACAGCGCATCCACGAGCCACAAAAAAATCCCGACAACCAGGACGAGCACCAGAACCGAGAGTGTGACCTGCAGCGTCTCTTGCCGAGTCGGCCACACCACCTTGCGCAGCTCAGCGCGCGCCTCGCGGGAGAAACTCAAAAGACCACGCCCCACCGGCGTCAGCACCACCAACCCCGCCGCCACCCCCACAAGACCGAGCAGGACCAGCACACGCCACACCAGCGCAACATGGTCAAACCAATAGAAACCAACCACCCCGACGAGCAGGACAAGGAGCGCGAGCGCGAGCTTGATATTGTCCAGCGCTGACGCCGACGCTTCAGTCTTTGCGACCATCTGGTACTGCTTTCTATGAAGATGAATCTGGGCACCACCACAAGGGTGGCAGGGCAGGAGGGAATCGAACCCCCAACCTACGGTTTTGGAGACCGTCGCTCTGCCAATTGAGCTACTGCCCTGTATCGTGTGTACTTCAACAGAAAGCCGGGAATCTTAGTTGATCCCCGGCCAAAAGACAAGACTCAAGACGAATTACTCGATGATCTTGGAGACAACACCGGCGCCGACGGTGCGGCCACCTTCGCGGATTGCGAAACGTAGGCCTTCTTCCATGGCAATCGGGTTGATCAGGGTGACGGTCATGGCCACGTTATCACCCGGCATCACCATCT
>JARJMX020000097.1 GCA_029335925.2 Gammaproteobacteria bacterium | reverse complement strand
GGATATCGAGCTTGTGAAGGCTTATTTTCGTGGTGATGAAGGCAAGCCGATTTTTCGCAACAAGCGACGCTGGTCGAGGATGCTCGGGTTTTGGGTGGTGGATGTAAGCAAGGACGCTCAGCGTTTTAAGGAGATTTGCTTTCCTGATCGGTTTTCTTCAGCGGGCAAGGTCATTTATGCTCTGCTTGCGGCCTATGCCTTTGGGGGGCGCGAGGGCAAGCAGGATTTTGAGAAGGCGGCCGCGCAGATCAACCAAAGCTGTGCGGGGCAGAAAAACGGCTTGCCGAATCTGACGGTGGCGCAGTGGATTTACGACAAGTACCGCCAGAACCCTCAAGCCAAAAAGCTGTTCGCTATTCACCATTGGGAGTATACCTACCTTTATGCCCTCTTTAAGATCGCCAAGAAAAACGGCAAGGTGACGCACACATCCTTCATCTGGCTTAAGCCGCAGGATCGCATCCTCTTCTATGTCCTCAACACGGTCGGGCGAGCGACGCCGCATACCGAAGCGGCGGCGGCTTTTGCGCAGTACGACTTTGAGGTTCAGTGCGCGAAGATGAAACGCCTGCCGGTGACCTTGGATGAGGCGGGGAACGTCGTCCCGTCCATCGCCATCACCCCGGCGGTCGAAGGGCTGAAGCTGGAATTTGACCGCTATCAAGAAGCCCACGACGATGACGACGATTGGTGGGAGCGTTCGGCGGATTCGATCTTCGCGCAGGATGCGCCCAAGGTGACGAAAGCCTAGACCCGCCCCTTCCCCGTCGGTAGGATACTTGAGCGGGATGCGTCTAGCGCAAAAACTCGTGCATCGTGTCGATGAATTCATCGAGGCTACGGATGACCGCTGTCTTCCAGCCTGCTGCGGCCATCTGATCCAGCCAGGCTTTTTGTTGCGGGGTGAGCTTGCCGGTAGCGGATTTGAACTCGATGGCCAAGCCCTTCCAAGCCCCCGAGGGCGAGGGAAACGGCAGGAGCAGATCGGGCACCCCCGGCTTGGTGCCCATGGCGCGGAGCTTGCCTGCTTCGCCCTTGGGGCGCTTGCCACCATTGGGGACATGAATGAGCCAATGCAGAAGCGGATAGCGCCCAAGATGCAGGTTGGCCCACTGAAGGCAGGCGCGATGTAAGGCTTCTTCGGAGGGAGCCCATACGGGTTGACGTGATGAACGGCGGGGAGCTTGTACGGGGGGATGGGCGGTGGGATGAGGCATGGGTTTATTCAAAGGATGCGACCGTCGTTTGGTTTGCATGACGTCATCATAGCATTCTTTATTTTATTCCGCCGCTCGGTTGTGGCTTGGGGGGGTTGTGTTGGGACGATGTTTGCCCGTGCATCGAGCGCGCGTTGGAATCGATGGAAGAGGTGTGCGCGCTTGTATTTACGCCTTTTTAAGGCGGTGATGACCCGTGTGCAATAAAATTTGCGCCGGTGTGCATGGGCCATGCAACATGAGGCGCTTATTTTGTTGCATGATTTGCAAATTCTGCTATCCTTTAATACAGGGACGTTCCCTTATTCTTGACTTACCCAAATGGAGGGTACCATGAACGAAGATCAAAATTTCAATACACAAACCACCCTTGAGACGGCCATGACTGAAGCGGCCCCTGAATCCATCCGCGCCTTTGAGTCGGTGGACGAGCCGGTTCAAGCGCAAGCCTCTGAAGTGGAAGCGCCTGGGACTTCTCAAGCGCAAGAGGCTGAGGTGCAGGCGCAAGAATCTCAGGCCAAGGAGGCGACTCAAGAGAGTCCATCCCAAGAAACGATCACGGCTGAGCAGCTTAAGCAGAAGGCGCTGGCCTTGATGGAGGAAGCCAAGCGGCTGGAAGAAGCCGAGCGGAGTCAAGCCCTTCATCAGATCAAGTCGCTGGTGCAGCGGTACGACATCCACGCGGATGAAGTCTTCCAAGGGGGTTTTAAGCGCAAGCGTCGCCCCATGAAGAAGGTGGCCAAGGCCGAGAACAGGCCGGAGATCAAATATCGCGGCCCGAACGGGGAGATTTGGACAGGCGGTCCCGGTCGTCGTCCGGCTTGGGTGGTGGAGATTCTCAAAAGGGGCGAAAGCCTTGGGGATTATCGCATCTAAGGCATAAGGCGCTTGAGACTCTTAAGCATGCGACGTATCCCCCGTCGCCTTTTTTTTGGCTAGAATTGGCCCCTTCGGTGGGATAGCTTAGGGTGAATTTATGGCAGCCATGACGGTTCTGAACGTGCGCCTTCCTGCGGACTTGAAAGCGCGCCTGGAGGCGATGGTTAAGGTGACCGGTCGCAGCAAGAGCGCCTTGGTGCGCGAGGCGATTCTTGAATCCTTAGAGGATTGGGAAGACCTTGCGCTGGCCGAGTCCAGTCTTGCGGATATTCGCGCCGGCCGCAGTTCCACCTGCACGCTGGATGATCTGATGCAGGCTAAGGCGACCGAGGCCGAGGTTCAGCGCCTGATGGATGAAGCCTTGGCGGACGTGGACGGATGGGAATAAGTCCGCCCATGACGGGCCTTTTTTATTAGTCCGGCCTGCTGTTTGGGTTATTTTTGTTTGCGGGTGTTTTTTTGGTAAGATAACTTGCGATAAAAACCACAAGCGAAATTCAGGGGCATGTTAAGCACGGCCAAGCCTTGATCGGCGGCCAGCGTACCGCTTGTGGACACAACGCTTAAAGGGGGCTATTCTATAGGACTTAAGCACCGCAAGCGGTGCATCCTAGGAAGGTGATTCCCCCCTTAAGAGAGGTAAGCCCATGACCACCCCATCCGCATCGACGCAGCAGGACTATGGCGTCCTCGCATCTTCAGCTTCACCCACGGCCACTGCCGCCCCGGTAGCCGCTTCGTTGTCGATTTATCGCCAGCCGACTCAGCCGTTCAGTTCCTTCGAGGAAATGAAGAAGGCGCTTCTATGGACCATGGAGGCGTTTGTCGAGCTGATCCGGAAGATGGTCGAGATGATCATCAACCTGCTCCGGCGCATCTTTGGCCGCGCCCCGGTCGAGCTTTCGCCGGAGGTTTATGAGCGGCTGTAGGAGAAGACTGAGTCGGATCAAAGGTCGAGTGTGAAAAATGCCTCGGTTGGATATGAGCGGGGGGATA
>JARJMX020000078.1 GCA_029335925.2 Gammaproteobacteria bacterium | reverse complement strand
ACCGAAAGCGGACGCGCCTCGCCGTAGAGGCGCCACTCAAACACCGTGGCATAGTGCAGCACGGCACGGCAATACTCACGGGTCTCGGTGAAGGGGACGGTGTCGACCCAGATATCCGCTGGCAGGCTCCCGGCCTTCGGCAGCCACTGTTTCACCCGCCCAGGACCTGCGTTGTAGGCGGCGGTAGCGAGGACTTGGTTTGCGTCGAACTTGTCCAGCACGTAGCGCAGGTAGGCGCTGCCTAGCCGCATGTTGGTGGTGGGATCGTGCAGATCACCACTTCCCGGGGCCGGCAGATTAAACTTCTTCGCCACGTACTTGGCCGTCTCAGGCATGAGCTGCATCAGCCCCTGGGCCCCGGCACTGGAGTCAACGTCCGGCATGAAGGCGCTCTCGCGGCGCATGACACCGAACATCCAGCCGCTGTCGATTCCAGTCTCGCGGGCGAAACGCTCGACGTCGTCCCGCCACGGCAGGGGAAAACGGACCTCAAGGTCCTCAAGGCCGGCATGGCGCGCCTTGCCCATCGTGATCGCAGCGCGATCCATCCAGCCCCAGCGGGCAGCCAGGTGCGCGGCCGCGCGCAGGCTCGACGGGTCCATGTCACGCAGGGCCACCTGCCATTCCTTACGCGCCTCGTTCACCAGGCCCATGGCATGGAACTCGCGCGCACGGCGGACGGCTGGGCGGGCGGCCACCTGTTGGATCAGCTCATCAGGGGGCCAATCGACGTAAGCCAGCTCATAACGGATACCGGCACGATCCGCCGCCAGCAGCCCGTAATAGCTGACCCCTCGAGCAAGATCGCGCCAAATCTGCCGCGCCGTCTCTCCTTGCCCTAACGCCTCCATGGCCCGGGCACGCCAGTAGCGCCACTCCTCTTCGGCCTGCTCCTCCGCCGGCATGGCCTCGATGGCGTCAAGCACCCGCTCCCAGCGCAGGGAGCGAAGGGCCGCGCGCACCTTCCAGGCACGTCCGTCCTTGTCGAGAGCGTGAGCGGGCACGCCCTCGAACCAGTTGGAAGCCTCAGGCCGGTGCTGGCGGGCTGCGGCTATCGCTATTCCAGCCTCAGCCTTGTGACGCATGGACGAGGACATGGCCTCCCGTGCCGCCAGACTCAGCCACAGGGTGCGTGCCTCAGCAGCGTCTTTGCGTGCGACACGCTTGATGGCATCCACCAACATGAGGTGCAGCACGGCATCGCCCCGTATGCCCTTCTGCCGTTCGAGGAAACGCTCGGGCGACTTGCGCGCCTCCACCCACACCGAAATGCGCTCCTCAGCCCCAACCCGCGAAGCCAGGCGGCGTGCCTCGCTCGTCCGGCCATCCTCCATGGCCTGCTCGATGCGCTTCCACAATCGCTCTGAAGTCAACAACCCTGCCTCGACCAGCCAGTCCTCGATCCGCTGGCAGGACTTCGGGAGCGGCTTGCCCTCCTCCCATAGCGCGAGCACTTTATCCATTGAGGGTCGCTTACCCTGGATGACATCGCGGGCCACCATACGCTGGCAGCGAAATTCAAAGCCATCCAGCGCAGCATCATCGAAGGCGAGATAGGACGCCCAATCGCCCGTGCCAGCAAACAGGCGCAACATGCGCTTGCGCAAATCCTCGGCCATGAAACTATCCGGCACCTCACGCAGGAAGGCGGCAACCTCCTGGGGCGAAGCAGACTCCAGCCGGGCGTGCAGATCGAGGTAGCGCAGGTAGTCCTTCAGCGGGTAGTCCCGCAGTGTGTCCAGCCGGGCCCATGCCGCCTCCCGCTGGCCCGCCTGGAGGGCCGCGAGGGCCTCGCGAAAGACAAGGCGATCATCCTCCACCCCCGCCCATGCGGGGGAGGGCATGGCACCACCAAGAAGCAGGGCAACAACCAATGGTCCGGCAGACAAACGCATAAAGCATCCGCGCCTGAGGGCGCTCTTGTGGAGGGAATGGGGTTCGGTCGGCAGCGCGTATCCAGCCATCCGGATAGACTTTCGCGCTAATTGCATCACAATTTTAGCTCATGTATATCGGCCGATTCGCCCCAACCCCGAGCGGTCCGCTCCATTTCGGTTCCCTGATCGCCGCCTTGGCTAGCTGGCTTGATGCCCGCGCCCATGGGGGGCGCTGGCTGGTGCGCATCGAGGACCTGGACCCGCCGCGCTGCCTGCCCAGTGCGGCGGACACCATCCTGCGCCAACTTGAGGCCCATGGGCTCACGTGGGATGGGGAGGTGGTGTACCAGTCCACTCGCACCGAGGCCTATCGGGAGGCACGGGAGGCCCTGCGTCGGCTCGGCCTGGCCTACCCCTGCAGCTGCTCACGCACCGACATCCGTGCCCAGGCGACGCGCATGGGGGTTGATGGGCCGATCTATCCCGGCACCTGCCGCATGCATCCCCCCTTAGCCGACCGCCGACAGGCCATACGACTCGACACCCATGGCGCGCTGATCGAGTTTTCCGACCGTCTGTTTGGGACAATCCAGCAGGATATAGGTAATGCACTGGGTGATTTTGTCATCTGGCGAGTGGAGGACATCGCCAGCTACCATCTCGCGGTGGTGGTGGACGATGCCTGGCAGGGGGTGACCGATGTCGTTCGCGGGGCCGACCTGCTCGAATCGACCCCGCGCCAGATCTGGCTCCAGCGCCTGCTAGGTCTACCCACGCCGCGCTACCTGCACCTGCCGCTTGCGCTGGCGCCAAATGGTCAGAAGCTGTCCAAGCAGAACCTCGCCCCGGCACTTGCGCTGGAGGCGGCCGCGGCACAGCTTATTCGCGCCCTTGCTTTCCTCGGCCAGGCCCCCGAGCCGGGGCTGGCGGAGGCTCGGCCCGAGGAGATCGTAACCTGGGCCATCCCCCGCTGGCGTCCTGAGACCATTCCCACCGCGCACCAGACCATCAGTTGACGGGCTTGCTCCTGGGCAGCACCCACACCGGACTACCCTCCCCCTCCTGCACAATCACCCAAGCCTTGCCATCGTGGCTGTAGCTCACCCCTTCATATTGTCTGGCGCCGGGAAGATCGTACACCTTTGGCTCCCCGCGTAAGGCCTCAAGCCAAGATTGCCCAGCCTGCCGGGAAAAGACGTACAGGTGGGCATAGGTCAGCACAGCCACCTCGTCCCCATCCGGGGCAAAGGCCATGTCCGTGGGTTGGTGGATGAAGGGTAACACCTTCAACTCGCTCGGCATGTCTGTGGTCAGTGAGGCGTTAAGCGTGGCGATCTCGCCAAGATATTCGAGCATGTGCGTTCCACCCTTGCCCGCGAGCAGCGGGGCGCGGTAGAGGCGCGCGGGGACGTCGCGCTTGCTGAGGATGTAGACGCCCCCCTCGCTACCATCCACGGCCATGGCCTCAGCATCGCGCGGACCGTCCGGATAGGTCAGGCGCAGGGTCCAAGCGGGTTTGGACCGCCACCGCCCCTCGATCCCTTCAGGCTCTTCGACAGCATCCAGACGGATGCCGCGACTGCGCCGGGCGCGGTTATCGCCCAAGTCGCCGATCAGCAGGTAACTCTTCCCCTTCCAGCGGAAGGCGCTGATCGCCTCCCAATCGTAGGGGTTGAGCCCCTCCAGCCACAGCTCGCCGCACACCTGGCCTGCCGTATCGATGGCGTACAGTAGCGGCTCGGTGGGCTGGCTGGCGAAGAAAGCGCGGCTGTCATTGTGGGTCCAATAGATTCCGGCGTGATGAGGGGAGGCAATCAGCCCGCTTGCCTCGTCAATGCGCGAATCAAGCCGGGTCTCAGCTTTGCCAAACTGGCTTGAGGCCACACCCTGGCAGGCCGTCAGGACGGTGAACAGTAAGCCGACAAGGCCCAGGAGGCTCGGATGGCTAAGGACCTTGGAACGGGTGAAGGCTGGCATGCAAACAGTCGTTCGGGAAGTAAAAACAGGCTCATGGTATGCCAAACGTGGTCTGACTTCATGACCCGCCAGATACGCACGCAACAAAAAAGCGCGGCCCCGCCGCGCTTCTTCAGTGGTCTTATCCAGACCGGGATCAGAGCTTGCTGGCCTCGCTGGCCAGGTATTCGGCCACACCCTGCGGGTCGGCCTTCATACCCTTGTCGCCCTGCTTCCAGCCTGCTGGGCAGACCTCGCCGTGCTGCTCGGTGAACTGTAGCGCGTCAACCATGCGCAGGGTTTCATCGATGTTGCGCCCCAGCGGCAGATCATTGACCACCTGGTGACGCACGATGCCACTCTTGTCGATCAAGAAGGTGCCGCGGAGGGCCACGTTGCCGTCTGGGGTTTCCACGTCGTAGGCCTTGCAGATGGCGTGGTTCATGTCGGCCACCAGGGTGTAGCGGACCGGACCGATGCCGCCCTTCTCGATGGGAGTGTTGCGCCAGGCATTGTGGGTAAAGT
>JARJMX020000072.1 GCA_029335925.2 Gammaproteobacteria bacterium | reverse complement strand
GGGGAGTACAGCGTACCGGTTCGCCTCAATGGTTTTCTGCGCTCGGTTGATGAGGTTGGGCAGGTAGTTGTTGGTTTGTCCAAGCAAGGGCGCCCCATCTACCTTAAAGATGTAGCCCGTATCGAGGAAGGCGGCGCTGATATCGACGAATTGCACCGCATCGCTTATGGCCCTGCCGCTAAGGGCAAGCGTGTTGGCGAGGAACAGCCTGCAGTGACCCTCGCGATTGCCAAGAAAGCAGGAACCAATGCGGTTGTGGTGGCTGACGCGGTGCTTAGCAAGCTCGAAGAGCTCAAGCGTCAGGCCCTGCCGGCAGGGGTGGATGTCGTTATCACTCGTAATGATGGTGCCAAGGCAAACGAAGCGGTCAATACCCTGATTGAGCACCTCGGGATCGCGGTAGGTTCTGTGGTATTGATCCTCATCTTCTTCTTAGGTTGGCGTGAAGCGGGCATCGTCACCTTGACTGTGCCGCTGATCTTGTTCGTGGTGCTGGCGGTTGGCCTGGTGTTTGGTCAGACCATCAACCGCATCACTCTGTTTGCCCTGATCCTCTCGCTGGGGCTTTTGGTGGATGCTGCGATCGTGGTGATCGAAAACATCCATCGTCATATACATTCGGGGCAGATCACTGATTTTTCGGCCACCCTCATCCGCGCGACCAACGAGATCGGCAACCCGACCAACATTGCTACTGTGGCCGTCATTTTGGCGTTTATTCCGATGGCTTTCGTGACTGGGATGATGGGTCCTTTCATGCGTCCCATCCCCTTTAACGTCCCGGTGGCGATGATTGCCTCGCTGATCATCGCCTATATGGTGGTGCCGTGGGCTGCGCGGATTTGGCTAGGGCGAAAAGTAGCGGCCTGCTACGCTATCCGTACTACACCAAGCCTTGAGGACAAGGGGCATGACAAGAAGGATCTCTTGCGCCGCATTTATGTGGCGGTGATTACTCCCCTCTTACAGCGTCGGCCCTTGCGCTGGGTCACCATGCTTGTGGTTATCGCCCTGCTCTTTGGCGCCATGCTGATGCCTGCCTGGCAGTTCATTCGTCCCGCCGGGATGAATGGTCCTCTCTCGCCCTTAGGGGTGGAGCTGAAGATGTTGCCGAATGACAACACTAATACTCTGCTGGTACAGGTTGATTTGCCTGCGGGGAGTTCCCTTACTGCGACCGACCAGGTCGCGCGTGCAATCGGTGAAACGCTCGCCCGTCAACCGCACGTCACCGACTACAGCACCTATGTCGGCATGACTGCTCCTGTGGACTTTGCGGCTCTGGTGCGTGGAGACATGCTCAAGCGAGGGACCAACTTGGCACAGATTCGCGTCAATCTGATCAATAAACATGAACGCGATGAAAGTTCCCACACCATCGCCGAGCAGCTTAACACGGCCTTGGATGAGGTTCGAGCCGCTTTCCCTCGCGCTAAGATCAAGATCTATGAAACTCCACCGGGCCCGCCAGTGCAGGCGCAGATTCTTGCCGAGCTGTACGGTCCGGATTACAACAAACTACGTGAGGCAGCCTCTTATGTCGATGCGGCCTTCGAGCAGATCTTTGGCATGATTAACGTGGATGACTCAGTCACCGCCCATGCCGACAGCTTCCATATCCGTGTCGATACCGAGAAGGCCTTGCTCTCCGGCATCGCCCCGGGGCAAGTCGCCAAACTTTTGCGCGACTATGTCAGCGGTCTATCCATCGGTACCCTCCATGTCGAAGAGGCGCGCGAGCCGATCAATATCATCCTTCGCCTTCCGCGGGAATTACGTAGCTCACCAGAGACATTACTGGCGCTGCGTGTGACCAATCCGCAAGGTGTTCAGGTCCCTCTTTCTGCTATTGCTACCGTTGAACGTATCACCCAGGCCAAGCCGTATTACGGGCGTGATCGCCATAGCATGGTCATGGTCGGTGGTGAATTGTTGCGATCAAGCCCTGTGTATGCAGTGCTGAGTTTGGACAAGATGCTCGACGGGGTTGAGTTACCCAATGGGGTGAGGTTCAGCACTGGCAACCTTGGCTTTATCCAAGCTCAGCCGAAGGATGTGATGGACTACACCCTGCTGTGGGGCGGCGAGATGCGTCTGACCCTGGACGTATTCCGCGACCTCGGCTCAGCCTTTATCGTCGCTATCATCCTGATCTACCTGATGCTGGTGGCGTACTACAAGTCGTTCATGTTGCCGTTCATCGTCATGGGCGCCATCCCGCTGACCATGGTCGGGATCTTCCCGGGCCACTGGTTGACCGGGCAGGCGTTCACTGCGACCTCCATGATCGGTCTCATCGCACTGGCTGGGATCGTCGTACGCAACTCGCTGTTGTTGATCGACTTCATACTTGATTATCGTAAGCAAGGTTACAGCCTGGAGGAGGCTGTGATTGAAGCTGGTGCAGTGCGTTTTCGTCCGATTTTGCTGACGGCGTTGGCGATCATTCTCGGCTCACTGATCATGATCACCGACCCAGTGTTCGGTGGCCTGGCGGTGTCTCTGATTTTCGGCACCTTTGCTTCGACCCTGCTGACCTTGGTAGTGATCCCACTGATGTACTGGTGGTGGCAGCGTCCTTCCCGAAAAGTAGCCGGATAAATACGCCTTATCTTGGGACGTGAAATTCGATAGGCTCATGGTCATATCACTCATCCGTGGAAGAAAAGATGGCGGATCGCAGACTTAAGGTTTTCTACACGGTCGCCCGGCTGCTTAGCTTCACCAAGGCGGCCGAGGCCCTGCACATGACCCAGCCAGCTGTGACCTTCCAGGTGCGTCAGCTTGAGGAGCACTTCGACACCCGCCTG
>JARJMX020000071.1 GCA_029335925.2 Gammaproteobacteria bacterium | reverse complement strand
TGGCAGTGCTTGTACTTCTTGCCGGAACCGCTCGAGCAGGGATCGTTGCGGCCGAGCTTCTTGCCCTGGCGCGGGTAGGGCTCTTCCTTGCCAACCGTCTCGCCGAAGTTCGCATCGACCACCTCGTCGTCGCCCCAAGCCGTAGCGCCCGGGTGGATGGCCTCGACCGGTGGGGTCGGGGGCGGCTCCTCGAAGCTCGCCATCGCCTCGGGCTGCTGCACCTGCACGCGGCAGAGCACCTGAACGATGTCGTGCTGCATGCGCTCGAGCATGGCGGTAAACAATTCGAAGGCCTCGCGCTTGTATTCCTGGGTGGGGTTCTTCTGTGCGTAACCACGCAGGCCGATGCCCTGCCGCAGATAATCCATCGCCGCCAGATGTTCCTTCCACAAATGGTCAAGCACCTGCAGCATCACCCCCTTCTCGAAGCGGCGCATGGTTTCGGCACCGACCAAGGCCTCTTTACGGGCATAGTCCTCGGCAAAGGCCTGCTGGATGCGCGTCAGCAGGCTCTCCTCGTGCAGCTCGGCATCCTCGTCCAGCCACTGCTGGATGGGCAGCGCCAGGCCAAACTCCTCGGCCAGATGGTGTTCGAGCCCCGGGACATCCCATTGCTCGTCCAGGCTGCCAGGCGGGATGAAGCGGTGGAAGGCGGCAGCCAGCACATCCTCGCGCATGGCGCTCACGGCCTCGCTGACGTCCTTGGACTCCATCAGCTGGCGGCGCTGAGCATAGATCACTTTGCGTTGGTCGTTAGCCACGTCATCGTATTCGAGCAGATGCTTGCGGATACTGAAGTTGTGGCTTTCTACCTTGCGCTGGGCATTCTCGATCGCCTTGGTGACCCAGGGGTGGGAGATGGCTTCGCCGTGCTGCATGCCGAGCTTTTTCATCAGCATGCCGACTCGGTCCGAGGCGAAGATGCGCATCAGGTTGTCTTCGAGCGACAGGTAGAAACGCGTCGAGCCCGGATCGCCCTGACGGCCGGAGCGGCCGCGCAGCTGGTTGTCGATTCGGCGCGACTCATGCCGTTCCGAGCCGATCACATGCAGGCCGCCGGCGGCGAGCACGGCCTCATGGCGCTGCTGCCAGGCCTCGCGCACCTTGGCCTTGGTCGCCTCATCAACATGACCGAGGGCCAAAAGCTCCATCTCCAGGTTGCCGCCAAGCACGATATCGGTGCCACGACCCGCCATATTGGTGGCGATGGTGACTGCACCGGGACGCCCCGCCTCGGCCACGATCTCCGCCTCGCGCTCGTGCTGCTTGGCGTTGAGTACGTTGTGTTTGATCCCGGCCTTCTTAAAACGCTCGGAGAGCAGCTCAGAGACCTCGATCGAGGTAGTACCGACCAGCACCGGCTGCTGGCGTGCGACGCAGTCCTGTACGTCGCGCAGAATAGCCTCGTATTTTTCCTCGGCCGTCAGGTAGACCAAGTCCGGGTAGTCGATCCGCTGCACCGGCTTGTTGGTAGGAATGACTACTACCTCCAGGCCGTAGATCTGGTGGAACTCCGAGGCCTCGGTGTCCGCCGTACCGGTCATGCCGGAGAGCTTGGCATATAGGCGGAAGTAATTCTGGAAGGTAATCGAGGCGAGAGTCTGGTTCTCGGGTTGGATGGGTACGCCCTCCTTGGCCTCGATCGCCTGGTGCAGCCCCTCGGACCAGCGGCGGCCCGCCAGGGTCCGACCGGTGAACTCGTCGACGATGATCACCTGCCCATCGCGCACGATGTACTCGACGTTACGGCGGTAGACGGCATGCGCCCGCAAGGCGGCATTGAGGTGATGCATCAGCATGATGTTCTTGGCGTCATACAGGCTCTCGCCCTCAGCCAGAAGGCCAATCTGGCGCAACAGCATCTCGGCCTTCTCGTGGCCCTGCTCGGTGAGATAGACCTGCTTCTGTTTCTCATCAACGATGAAGTCGCCGCGTTCCTCCTCGGTGAGAGGTTCCTCGCCCTCTTTAGGCTCCTCGCGGGCCTGGCGCTTGAACTCGGGGATCAGGCCATTGATAAGGTGGTACAGCTCGGAATTGTCCGCCGCGGGTCCGGAGATGATCAGCGGGGTGCGCGCCTCGTCGATGAGGATGGAATCTACCTCGTCCACGATCGCGAAGTTGAGCGGACGCTGCATGACCTCGTCCAGGCTGAAGGCCATGTTGTCGCGCAGGTAGTCGAAGCCTAGCTCGTTGTTGGTGGCGTAGGTGATGTCGCAGGCGTAGGCGTCGCGCTTGGCACGGTTATCCATGCCCGGCACCACGATGCCGACGGTCAGGCCGAGCGCGTTGTACAACCGCCCCATCCACTCGGCATCACGACGGGCCAGGTAGTCGTTGACGGTGACCACATGCACACCCTTGCCAGGCAGCGCGTTGAGATAGGCAGCCAGGGTCGCGACCAAGGTCTTGCCCTCGCCGGTGCGCATCTCGCTGATCTTGCCCTCGTGTAGCACCATACCGCCGATCAGCTGCACATCGAAGTGGCGCATGCCGAGCACCCGACGGCTGGCCTCACGGCAAACCGCAAAGGCCTCGACCAGCAGATCGTCCAGCGTCGCCCCTTGAGCGAGCCGGTCACGGAACTCCTGCGTCTTGCCCTTGAGCTCCTCCATCGTGAGGGCCTGCATGGCGGGTTCGAGAGCATTGATAGCGGCGACCTGCTTGCGCAGACGACGCAGGATGCGGTCATTACGGCTACCGAAGACCTTGCTGAACAGCTTGCCAATCATTGCGAAAACTTTTCCTAAAAAGAAATCCCTGAACTCGCCACGGGGCTTGCGGAGGGCGCGCCGGAGCGCCAGAACCGAGTCATCTTAGACCAGAGCCTCCGCCTTTGGTAGGCTGAACACTTGCCGGAGTGACCTGCCATGGCCCTTGAGCGCCTCACCCTTCCCGCCACGCTGCTCGCCCACATCCAGCGCCGCAAGACGCTTGAGGACGCCCTGCGCCGCGCCCTGCCCGAGGAGCTTGGCAAACATGTGTTTCTGCTCAATGTCCGCGGCGACACCTTGGTGCTGGGCTGCGATGTCCAAGCCCTGATCACCCCGCTGCGTTTCCATGCCCCCAGGCTCTTGGCCGCCGCCGGCGAGATACTCAACGAAGGCGGACCGGTGCGCGTAGCCTGGCGCACCTTACCGCCCCCTTCTCCCGCGCGGAGCTCACAGCTGCATCCCCGTTACCCATCCCCCGAAATCGCCGAGGGCATAGAGGCCGCCGCCCGCTACGTCACCGATCCTGCGCTTAGCTCAGCCCTACACCGCTTGGCGCGGGCCGTGGGCAAGAGAAAACCCGCCAATACCGGCCGCTAAAAACAACACAGGGTGCCGCTGGCGACCTGAACCAAAGTTTTCTGGACAGGATTTTCCCCCCTTCCTTTGGGAGAGGAGCTAGGGGTGAGGGCAATCCCCCTCGGGGCCGCCCTGGGCTGGCCTGTGGAAGCCGGGTGATTGGGCCATGGACGGCCCATTCAGCCGTGTCGTGACTGTAGGTCACGTCAGGGCGGCCCGGCTGGAGCTGGTCAGACCTGGGTTTGCCCGAAGGGTCGGCCCCGCGGGGGCGTGTTCTTTGGGTGACTTTTCTTGCACGAGCAAGAAAAGTAACTCGCCCGCTTGCACGGGTGCATGTTCAAAGAAACAAGCTTCAAAGCGGGCGAAAAAGCACCTTCAACGGTTGTTCAAAGCCGATTTGAGACAGGCTTGCGGGCTGTTTCGCCCGCCTCAAGCGGCGTGCTTCGAACGGCCTGAATCGCACGCGGGCGAGTGCCTTTCTTTGCTTGCCCAAAGAAAGGCACCAAAGAAAGGGCACCCCCGTGGGGTCGCCTTCGGGCAAGCCATGGCCGGGGCCGCTCCGACCGGGCCGTCCCCACGCGACGTCCTGTCGCGGCGGGACTGAAAGGGCCATCCATGGCCCTTTCACCCGGTCTCCACAACCCCGTCCATGGCGACCCCAAGGGGGAGCGGGCCCCTTATCCAACGTTGAGTTGAATCGTCCAGAAAACCTTCATCTTCCGAACGCGCCACCCCTCACTCCGGCCGCATATGCGGGAACAGCAGCACATCGCGGATCGATGGGGAGTTGGTCAGCAGCATGACCAGGCGGTCGATGCCGATACCCTCGCCCGCGGTCGGCGGCAGGCCGTGCTCAAGGGCGCGGATGTAGTCGGCGTCGAAGTGCATCGCCTCCTCGTCGCCCGCGTCCTTCTCCTCGACCTGCTTGCGGAAACGCTCGGCCTGGTCCTCGGCGTCGTTTAGCTCGGAGAAGCCGTTGGCGATCTCGCGGCCGCCGACGAAGAATTCGAAGCGATCGGTGACGAATGGGTTCGCATCGTTGCGGCGCGCGAGCGGCGAGACCTCGGCCGGATACTCGGTGATGAAGGTCGGGTTCTTCAGGCGGTGCTCGACAGTCTTCTCGAAGATCTCGATCTGTACCTTGCCAAGGCCATAGCTGTCCTTGAGCGGGATGCCGAGCTTGGTCGCGAGTGCGCGGCAGCGGTCCAAATCGTCGAGATCAGCCTCGGTCACACCCGGGTTGAAATGGAGGATCGCCTCCTTGACCGTCATCCGCGCAAACTTCGCGCCGAAGTCATAGACCTCGCCCTGGTAGGGCACCTCGGTAGTGCCGAGCACATGCAGGGCCAAACCGCGCAGCAGGTCCTCGGTCAGATTCATCAGATCAATGTAGTCGGCGTAGGCCTCGTAGAACTCGATCATGGTGAACTCGGGGTTGTGCCGGGTGGACAGCCCCTCGTTGCGGAAATTGCGGTTGATCTCATACACGCGCTCGAAGCCGCCCACCACCAGGCGCTTGAGGTAGAGCTCCGGTGCAATCCGCAGGAACAGCTCCATGTCAAGCGCGTTGTGGAAGGTCACGAAGGGCTTAGCCGAGGCACCGCCGGGAATGACGTGCATCATCGGGGTTTCAACCTCGAGGAACCCGCGCGCGTCCAGGAAGTCGCGGATGTACTTGATGATTTTGGTGCGGGTACGGAAGGTATCGCGCACCGACTCATTCATGATCAAATCGAGATAACGCTGGCGGTAACGCTGCTCGGTATCGGTCAGGCCGTGGAATTTGTCCGGCAGCGGACGCAGGCTCTTGGTCAGAAGGCGCACGGAATCGGCATGCACGGTCAGCTCGCCCTTCTGGGTCTTGAACAGCTTGCCCTCGAAACCAGCGATGTCGCCGATGTCCCAGCTCGTCAGATCCTCATAGGCCTCATCGCCGATATCCTGGCGGCTGACATAAACCTGGATGCGGCCGGACATGTCGAGCACCGAGAGGAAGGTAGCCTTGCCCATCACCCGCTTGGCCATGACCCGCCCAGCGATGGCGGCGCGAATGGTGTGGGCCTCGAACCATTCGCGCTCTTTTTCGCCATATTTAGCGTGCAGCTCGCCCGCCACCACATTGCGGCGGAAATCATTCGGGAAGGCCACACCTTTCTCGCGGATGCGCGCCAGTTTGGCGCGGCGTTCGGCGATCAAATGGCTTTCATCCTGAACGGGAGTGGTTTGTGCCTTGGACATGATGGTTTCAAATTTCGGTAAAAAAGATCAATGGCGGCAAGGATATCCGCATGATAAGAAGCTGCATGGCCAACGGGCACCCCGAGCGGAGCGCGCGGCACGGCGGTCAACTAAGTGACGCCCGCCCAGGTTTTTCCCATAAGCATGATGCGCGGCTGGAAGCGCGCAACTGGCGCTCCCGCTCCGCGCGAATCCGCTCAGCCAACCGTTCCTCCGCCGCCCGTAAGATATCGATCTTCAGCTCCTTGGCTTGCCGCAACAAGTCGCTGTTGATGGACAGATTGGTCGCTTGCTTGGCAGCGGTTTCGTAGATGGCAAGCCCCATGTCATCACCCCACATGCGCATGAATATAGCCCAGCTTACAACCCGCTTTTTAGGCTCGCCTCGATGAAACCATCCAGGTCGCCATCCAGCACCGCCTGGGTGTTGCCGACTTCAAAGCCGGTGCGCAGGTCTTTGATGCGCGACTGGTCGAGCACGTAGGAGCGGATCTGGTTGCCCCAGGATACGTCGGACTTGGCATCTTCCATGGCCTGCGCAGCCGCTTTGCGTTTCTGCATTTCCAGCTCGTAGAGTTTGGCCTTTAGCATCTTCATCGCGCGCTCGCGGTTCTGGATCTGCGAACGCTCGGTCTGGCAGGCCACCACCACACCGGTGGGGATGTGGGTGAAGCGCACGGCGGACTCGGTCCGGTTGACGTGCTGGCCGCCGGCCCCCGAGGCACGGTACACGTCCACACGCAGATCGGCCGGGTTGATCTCGATCTCGAAGCTATCATCCACCTCGGGCGAGACGAACACGGAGGCGAAGGAGGTGTGGCGGCGGTTGCCGGAGTCGAACGGTGACTTGCGCACCAGGCGGTGCACCCCGGTCTCGGTGCGCAGCCAGCCGAAGGCGTATTCCCCCTCGATGCGCACGGTAGCGGATTTGATGCCCGCCACCTCGCCTTCGGAGAGCTCCATGATCTCGGTCTTGAAACCGCGCTTTTCCGCCCAGCGCAGATACATGCGCAACAGCATGCTGGCCCAGTCCTGCGCCTCGGTGCCGCCCGCGCCAGCCTGGATGTCGAGGAAGCAGTTGGCCGCATCCATCTCGCCGGAAAACATACGACGGAACTCCAGCTCCTCGACCTTGGCGCGCTGCTTGGCGATATCGTCGACGATGGCTTGCACGCTCGCCTCATCGCCCTCCTCAGCGGCCATCTCCAGTAATTCACCGGCATCGGCCAGGCTCGCAGTCAGCGACTGCAGGGTGTTGACCACACCCTCGAGCTGGGCACGCTCCTTGTTCAACGCTTGGGCGCGCTCTGGGTTGTTCCAGATGGTGGGATCTTCCAGCTCACGCTGGACTTCCTCTAAGCGTTCGGCCTTGTGGTCGTAGTCAAAGATACCCCCTTAGGGCGTCCGTGCGCCCTTGGAGGTCTTTGATTTCATTTAAGATCGGATTGATTTCAAGCATATTGCCTTAAGACTTGTGGAGACACCCAGGGTTCAACCGAAGGTGCACTGGTATTCGACGATGCCGTCAAGCACCTCGATGTCGAAATAACCGTTCTCCGGGACGTTGAAGCTCTGGCCAGCGCTATAGGTCGCCCATTCGCCCTCGCCGACCTTGACGCGGCACGAACCCGCGATGATCTCCATCAGCTCGGGTGCCTGCACGTCGAAGCGGAAGCTGCCCGGGAAGATCACGCCCAAGGTGGCCCTCTGGCCGTCGGCCTTGGTGAAGCCGTGGCTGACCACTTTGCCGTCGAAATAGATGTTGGCCTTGCGGTTTAGAGTAACATTCTCGATGCGCTCGCTCATAGCGGACTTCGGCAAAAAACGCAAATTATTAAGATTAGCCTGTTTGTTTGCCTAAGGCCAGAAGTTTCTGTTCATGAAGATCGCCATGCCCGTCCTGTTCCGAACCCTAGCCCTAGGCCTCCTCCTGTTCATTCAAGCGGCTTGCGCGGCCCACCTTCTTCCGCCCGAGGTGGAAGAAGTGCTGGTCCAACACAAGGCTGATCGCGACAGCCTCTCCGTCTGGGTACAGGCGGTGGACAGCGACCGGCCCGTGCTGGCTTGGAACGCTGATCTGCCACAGAACCCAGCCTCGGTCATGAAGCTGGTCACCACGGCGGTCGCCCTGGATGTGCTGGGACCTGGCTATACCTGGCCCACCGAGACCTATATCACCCAGCCTGTCCAGCAGGGGGTGCTGCGCGGGGACTTGGTGCTCAAGGGCTATGGCAACCCGATGTTCCTGACCGAGGATCTGTGGAACCTGTTGCGAGGCTTGCGGGAACGTGGCCTGCACACCATCCATGGCGATTTGGTGCTGGACAACACCTTCTTCAGCCTGCCCCCGGAAGACCCGGCGGCCTTCGACGGCCAGCCCTACTCCCCCTACAACGCCCTACCCGATGCCCTGCTGCTGAACCAGCGCGCGACCCGTCTTATTGTCCAGCCCGATCCGGCCACCCGGCGCCTGAACATCCTCACCGACCCGCCGATGGCGGGGGTGCGGATCGAAAACCGGATCAAGCCGACCAAGGGCAAGGGCTGCCAGGACAACCTCACCCTGGATATCCATCCCTCGACGCAGGGGCCAATCATCGAGTTTGCCGGCCAGTACGCGCTGGAGTGTGGCGAACGGGAGTTTTACCGGGTGGTCGCCGAGCCGCAAGATATGCTGCTTGGAGCCTTCCGCGCCATGTGGAAGGAGCTGGGCGGCAGCTTCGATGGCGGGGTGCGGGTCGGGCCGCTTCCGCCTGAAGCAGTGTTGTTCGACGTCTTCCTCTCTCGCCCCCTGGCCGAGGTCATCATCCCGATGAACAAGCAGAGCAGCAACGTGATGGCGCGTCAGCTGCTGCTCTCCGTCGGCGCGGCCCAGTTTGGGCCACCGGCAACGCTCGAGAAGGGGCAACGGGCAGTAGCCCTGTGGCTGGAGCGACAGGGCTGGTCGTGGCCTGAATTCGTGCTCGGCAACGGTTCGGGGCTATCACGGGAGACACGCATCAGCGCCCGCCACCTCGGAGACTTACTGATGAAGGTCTACCATAGCCCCACCATGCTGGAGTTCACCAGCTCCCTGCCGATTGTCGGGGTGGATGGCACTATGCGCAAACGCCTGCGCAACGAAGACATCAAGGGCCGCGCCCAATTGAAGACAGGCACCCTCAATGGGGTACGCGCGATCGCAGGCTATATGCTCTCGCGTAGCGGGCGCGCTTATACGGTGGTTGTCCTTCATAACGAACCCGGGGTGCAGAATGGCATCGGCAGCCGGGTGCAGGATGCCATCCTGAAGTGGGTTTACGAGCAGCCCTGACGCCCTCCCGGACTCAGCTTGCCGCCGTCGGCGCCGCCTCGACCTGCTCCAGCATCAGTTGCAGACGGCGGTTGCCGCGGAACTCGTTCACGTCCAGCCGGTAGGCCGCCCGCCACCAATCGCCCTGCGGCAGGTCGGCGGCCGGGGTGTTGAACAGCACCGCCTCGAACGGCGCACCACCCGCGCGGTGTTCGAGCACAAAGCGCCAGTGGTTCCCCGCCGCCCCCATTGGCCACCGCTCACGCACCCGGAACACATCATCGAACAACGGCTCCGGCATGTGCTGGCCCCAGGGCTGGGCGTAGCGCAACAACTCGGCCAGCTCCAGGGTCATCTCGCCCGGCTCCAGCGGCCCGTCGGTCAAAAGGATTCCCTGCCAGTCCTCGTCCGCCACTTTGCGCCGCACCACCGCATCGAAGGCCAAAGCGAAGTCCTTAAAATGCGACTGGGGAAGCTGCAACCCTGCCGCCATGGCATGCCCGCCGAAGCGCTGGATCAGGCCAGGGTTTTGGGCATCCACCTCCTCCAGCGCATCGCGCAGGTGCAGGCCGGGGATGGAGCGTGCCGACCCCTTGATGCCGCCGTTGCCATCCGGCGCGAAGGCAATCACCGGCCGGTGCAGGCGCTCCTTGATGCGCGAGGCGAGGATGCCGATCACTCCCTGGTGCCAGTCGGGATCGAACAGACACACGCCGCGCGGCAAGCTCTCGGCATCCAGCCGCTCATGCAACTGCTTGAGGATGGCAAGTGCCTGTTGCTGCATCTCCGCCTCCACCGTCTGCCGCTGGGCGTTGAGCTGATGCAACTCCTCCGCCAGGCGGCGCGCCTGCTCGGGCTGCTCGGCCAAAAGGCACTGAATGCCGATCGACATATCCTCCATCCGCCCTGCGGCATTCAAGCGCGGGCCGACCCCAAAGCCCAAATCGCTCGCCACGGCCCTGCGAAAATCCCGCCCGCTGACCGCAAGCAAAGACAAAATCCCCGGCACCGCCTGCCCGGCCCGCATCCGCCGCAGCCCCTGCTCGACCAACACCCGGTTGTTGTAATCCAACGGCACCATGTCAGCCACCGTGCCGAGCGCCACAAGATCGAGGTAACGTGCCAGGTTCGGCATCTCCATGCCCCGCCGCTCGAACCACCCGCGCCGTCCAAGCTCCGCGCGCAGGGCGGAGAGGACATAAAAGGCCACCCCCACCCCGGCGAGGTGTTTGCTCGGGAAGCCATCCCCCGGCAGGTTGGGGTTCACCAGCGCATCCGCCAGCGGCAATTCCGCCCCGGGCAGGTGATGATCGGTCACCACCACCCGCATCCCCGCATCTTTCGCCGCCTGCACCCCCGCCAGCGCCGTGACCCCGTTGTCCACGGTCAGCAAAAGCTCGGCACCAAGGGGGCGCACCGCCTCCACAATCTTCGGAGTCAGCCCGTAGCCGTCCTCGAATCGATTGGGCACGCGATAGTGAACGTCCTTCGCGCCAAAGTCCTTCAGCACACGCATCGACAATGCCGTGCTGGTCGCTCCGTCGGCATCGAAATCACCCACCACGAGCAGCCGCGCATCGCCCTCGATGGCATCCGCAAGATGGCCAGCCGCCTGCTCGATGCCAGACAGCGCGCGGGGCGGATGCAGACGGTTCAAGGTCAGCTCGAGCTGATCCGGCGAGCTGATGCCCCGGGCCGCCAGAACGCGCGCCAGCACGGGATGGATCCCCGTAAGCGGGGAGACGGCACCAGCCTCACGGCGACGGATCAGGCGTTGGACGCGCATGTACCACAGCTTCGGAATGGGACAAAAAACAGGTTTTCTTAGATTGTCCTGATAGGAAATCAAGCGGATTCGTATGGCCTATCCACGCCCAACGAGGAACTACCATGCGTAAACACATCCTCCAACATGCGATTTTCCTCACCCTCGGCGGAACCCTGCTCACCGGCTGCGGAGGGGACCCAAGACGCTGCAGCCGCAGCACCCAGCCTCGCTATCACCGAAGAGAATGCACAATCAACGGCTCAGGCTGCTTTTGAGATGAGCATTATTAGGGCCAGCAGCAACCTGCTGGGCATCGCGAGCAGCGGACAAGCCAGCTCTTCTTCGATCACCCTGAAGGATATCGCGCTGGATGCGGTGAAGCGCATGCGAGCCCATGCCGACAGCGGAACAAGCAGCCGCCTCACTGCTCAGGTCACCTCCACCGAAACGGTAAATTGCTTCTATGGGGGCACCTATACCGAGACCGAGGTCGACCAGGATGGCGATCCAGAAACAGCACAGGGCGGCGATAAGATCACGTTTACCTTCAATAACTGCAAGTATCTGGATAACATCACATTCAACGGCACACAAACCATTACCCTGACGAGCCTGACCGAAGACAGTGAAACCCGCCTCAAGGCTAGCCTTAAGATCGCCAACGATCTGAACATCCGCGGCGGCTCGAATCAGGTTTCCCTGAAAGGAATCATCCAGCTCAGCATGGACAAAACCCGGGCCTGCCAGGATTGCCCCCTCACCACCGCCTTGATCGGTTTGAAGAGCGACGTGGTCCCCCCGCCCGCTTTGGCGGCCAGGGCTGCAGCTACCCCTCTGCAGGCAGCGCCATGATCTACGGCAAGAACTCTTCGATGAAGATGACTGCTTTGCTCGACAATATCGCCAATCTGGAAATTGACACGGATGGTAACGGCTCCTTCGAAGCCACCCGGCAGGTCGGCAGTGGTGAGGTGTTTAGTCTTTATTGTGGCTCCTGATCCCCTTCCTACCAGAAAACCACGAGGCCCGCATTCCAGGTTGTGTAAAAACACCGGGCTTACCCTAAAGCGCCAACGCCCCGATCTTCGGGGCGTTACTATTTCGGGGGGATGTTCTTGCTTTCAGGCGTCATGCACGACTTGGCGCGGGTCGGCAGAGCACTGCATCAGACAGAGCTGAGCGCTTAGGGCTTAGGCGCTGCCGATGTGGCATTGTCTTTACTCCGGCCTCAGCAGATTGGTTTTGACACAACTTAGTTCGCGGGCCTTTTCATTGCTACGGCAGGTTATACGGACGGTACCAGAAG
>JARJMX020000047.1 GCA_029335925.2 Gammaproteobacteria bacterium | reverse complement strand
AGCCCCTTCTGTTCGGTCATGCGTCCGATGATGCCGATCAAAAGGGCGTTGTCATCCTGTACAAGTTCAAGTTCCGCCTGCAGGATGCGCTTGTTCTCGCGCTTGGCCTCCAGGTGCTCGGCGTCGTAGTTGTGTGGTAAGGCGGAGTCGTGGGCCGGATCCCATTCGCGTAGGTCGATGCCGTTGAGGATGCCGACGACGTCGGCCTGCCGGTGCCTCAGCAGGCCGTCCAAGCCATGGCCGAACGCAGGCGTCTGGATTTCCCGCGCATAGCTCGGGCTGACGGTGGTGATGAAACGGGCGGCGTTGATGCCGGCCTTGAGGAAATTCATCTCGCCCCAGTGCTCAACCCCGTGCGGTTGCCACAAGCTCCAGGGCAGTCCTAGGCGCTCGAAGGTTGCGCGGTCGAACACGCCTTGATAGGCGAGGTTGTGGATCGTGATCAGGCGGGCGGGACTGTGTGCATGAAGCTGGAGCAGGGCGAGTAGCAGGCCACTCTGCCAATCATTGGCATGTACGATATCGGGTGTCCATCCGATCACGGACGGGTCCAGAGCGACCCGTTCACAGACGCGGCTGAAGAGGGTGAAGCGCTCGGCATTGTCCGGCCAGGCATGGCCGTCGGCGGTGTTATAGGGGTTGCCGGGGCGGCTGCTAAACAGCGGGTGCTCGACCAGCAGCACCGGGACATCCCGGCCTGGGAGGGTCGTCTTAAGGAGACGGCAGGGGCCGAAGGGCTCCACGTGCAGCTCGCTTACGGAATGCCAGGCGGACAGCCGTGCCAAGGTGTCGGCATAGGCTGGCATGATGAGGCGCACATCGGCTCCCTGCGCCCGCAGGGCAGAGGGGAGACTGCTTGAAACATCACCGAGTCCGCCGGTCTTCATCAGCGGATGAGCTTCGGAGGTGGCGAACAGGATGCGCAAGGGTGGGTTCAAGATGGCTCCTGGGCAAAGGGTGTTCATTCGGCCTGCAAGATGAGGGCGCCGAGCGGTGGCAGGGTCAGGCGGATAGAGAAGGGCAGGCCATTCCAGCCGGTCGCCTCGGCCTCGGCCTCGGCCAGGCCGACGTTGCTTCCGCCGTAGGTCTCGGCATCCGTATTGAGCAGCACGCGGTAACGCCCCGGGGCGGGTACGCCAACCCGGTAGCCCTCCCGCGGAAGCGGGGTGAAGTTTAGCACCACGATCACCTTGTGTTCGCCGTCTTGGCGCATGTAGCTCAGTACGGATTGTTCAGCGTCACCGCAATCGATCCAGCGGAAACCGTTCCAATCAAAGTCACCGGCGTGCAGGGCGGGCAGTTTTCGGTACAGCCGATTCAGGTCGCCGATCAGACGCTGCATGCCGCTATGCTGCGGGTACTGGGTCACCCACCATTCGAGCTCGCGGCCAAAGGCCCATTCCGCCACTTGGCCGAATTCGCCGCCCATAAACAGCAGCTTTTTGCCGGGATAGGTCCACATCATGCCAAACAGCAGGCGCAGGTTGGCGAAGCGCTGCCATTCGTCGCCGGGCATCTTGCCCACCAGCGAACCCTTACCGTGCACGACTTCGTCGTGTGAGAGGGGCAGGACAAAATTCTCCGAGAAGGCGTACAGCAACCCGAAGGTGAGATCGTTGTGATGATACTGGCGGTGGATGGGGTCTCGGGCAAAATAACGCAAGGTGTCGTGCATCCAGCCCATATTCCACTTCATAGTAAAGCCAAGGCCGCCGACATCGGTCGGCTTGGTGACACCAGGCCAGGCCGTGGACTCCTCAGCGATGACCACGGCGCCGGGGAAGCGGCCGTGCACCACGCGATTGAGCTCGCGGAGGAAGTCGATCGCTTCCAGGTTCTCCCGCCCGCCGTACTGGTTGGGCAGCCAGTCATGCGGGTCACGCGAGTAATCGAGATAGAGCATGGAGGCAACTGCATCAACCCGTAGGCCGTCGATGTGATATTCCTCCAGCCAGTGGATGGCCGAGGCGAGGAGGAAATTACGTACCTCGTTACGGCCGTAGTTGAAGATGTAAGTGCCCCAGTCGCGATGTTCACCACGACGTGGATCGGCATGTTCATACAACGGTGTACCATCGAAGCGTGCCAGTGCCCATTCGTCCTTGGGAAAGTGGCCGGGGGCCCAGTCGAGCAGTACGCCGAGGTCGTTTTGGTGCAAATAATCGACGAAGTAGCGGAAATCGTCGGGGGTGCCGAAGCGGCTGGTGGGGGCGAAGTAGCCGGTGGTTTGATAGCCCCAGGAATCGTCTAGCGGGTGTTCGGTGATCGGCAGCAGCTCGACATGGGTGAAGCCCAGGGGTTTGACGTAGTCCACCAGCTGGTGGGCGAGGGTGCGGTAGTCGAGGAAGCCGCCGTCCTCGCGGCGGCGCCATGAGCCGAGGTGGACCTCGTAGATCGACATCGGCCGGTTCAGCCAGCCCTCTTGCCCGCGGCGCTGCATCCATGTCTCGTCGCTCCATACATGCGTAGATGGGGCGGGTACGCGGGCGGCCGTGCCGGGGCGGAGCTCGAATTCGCCGCCATAAGGGTCGGTCTTAAGTAAGATGGCGCCGCTGTCGCGGTTGCGAAGCTCGTATTTGTAAAGATCGCCGGGCACAAGGCCCGGGATGAAGAGCTCCCACAACCCGCCACCGCCCCGGCTGCGCATCATATTGCGGCGGCCGTCCCATTGGTTGAAGTCACCCACCACACTGACGCGCTCCGCGTTCGGGGCCCAGACGGCAAAAAGCACACCATCGATGCCGTCCACCTGGCGGGGATGGGCACCTAGCACCCGGTAGATATGCCAGTGACGACCCTCGCCGAACAGGTACATGTCCAGCTCGCCGAGCTGGGGCTCGAAGGTGTAGGGGTCGATCAGTTCAAAGGTATGACCCTGTTGATCGGCACAATACAGACTGTAATGCTTGGGCAGGTCATCGTCTGGGCCTTCCCACTGCCACAGTCCGCGCGGATCGACGCGTTCCATGGCGGGTCCCTGTGCTCCAATCCTGACCGAAACGGCCTGAGGGAGCAGGGCTCGCACGCAAGACCGTCCCTCGCCGAGGGGATGCCTGCCAAGCAGGCTGAAGGGGTCGTGGTGGCGTCCGTCGAGCAGACGGGCAATCGACTGATCCATGAATTCTCCCGGCAATCGAGGCTGCAGTGGTTTTTTAACAGACTAGACTCATAGTACAGGCCTTAAGTTACAGTCGAAAATGGTCATTCAAGCCAAGGAGCACGTCGATATGCTGATTGCATACCCCCAGCGTCTAGTCAGCCGCATTACTCGGGACACCCTGGCTTTGGTATTGGCGGGAGGACGAGGATCCCGTCTCAAACAGCTGACGGACTGGCGGGCCAAGCCGGGCGTGCCCTTCGGGGGGAAATTCCGCATCATCGATTTCCCCCTCTCTAACTGCGTCAACTCAGGCATCCGCCGCATCGGCGTGCTGACCCAGTACAAGGCGCATTCGCTGATCCGCCACATCCAGCTCGGCTGGGGCAACTCCAATCCGTCGATGGGCGAGTTCATCGAGCTTCTGCCGGCCCAGCAGCGTGTCCATGAGAATTCGTGGTATGTCGGCACCGCGGACGCTGTGTACCAGAACCTCGACATCATCCGCTCCCATAATCCCGAGTACGTGCTGATCCTTGCCGGAGATCACATTTACAAGATGGACTACGGTCTCATGCTGGCCTATCACGTGGAAAAGCAGGCCGACCTGACCATCGGTTGCATCCAGGTGCCGCTCGAAGAGGCGAAGGCCTTCGGGGTGATGGGCATCGATGAGGACGGGCGGGTGCAGCGTTTTCGGGAAAAGCCCGACAACCCCGATCCCATCCCCGGCAAGCCGGATACCGCGCTGGCCTCGATGGGGATCTACGTCTTCAATACCAAGTTCCTGTACGAGCAGCTGATCCGCGATGCCGATGACCCGAAGTCGGAGCACGACTTCGGCAAGAACATCATCCCGTCGGTCATCAACAACTACCGCGTGTTTGCTTACCCCTTCCGTGACGTGCAGAGCGGCAAGCAGAGCTATTGGCGCGATGTGGGTACGGTGGATTCGTACTGGGCCGCCAATCTCGAGCTGATCGGTGTTACCCCGGAGCTGAATCTTTACGACAAGGAATGGCCGATCTGGACCTACCAGGAACAGCTGCCTCCGGCCAAGTTCGTCTTTGATGACGAGGACCGCCGCGGCATGGCAGTGGACTCCATGGTCTCCGGCGGGTGCATCATCTCCGGCGCCCTTGTTCGTCATTCCCTACTTTTCTCGAATGTCGTTGTCCAGGAACATGCCCTGATCCAGGACAGCGTCATTCTGCCGAACGTGACGATTGGTCAAGGTGCAAGGATACGCAAGGCGGTGCTTGATAAGGGCTGCATCATTCCACCGGGGATGGTGATTGGCGAGGACCTGGATGAAGATCGTAAGCGTTTCGAAGTTAGCCCGGGCGGCGTGGTCCTGGTGACCCCCGAGATGTTGCATCAGCCGCTGCATACCATTCGTTGAGGATGCGCTGATGCCCTCTCGCCTCAATGTGGTTCTGCTCTGGCACATGCATCAGCCAGAGTATCGTGACCCGTTTACTGGTCAGTACCAACGCCCTTGGACCTACCTGCATGCGATGAAGGATTACGTCGATATGGCCGCCCATCTTGAGGCGCATCCTGAGGCGTGTGCGGTGGTCAATTTTGTCCCCATTCTGCTGGAGCAGATTGAAGACTATGCCCAGGCCCTGCGAGCCCATCTCACCGAGGGCCGCCCACTTCCCGATCCGCTTCTTACCGCGCTGGCCACCGGAGAGGTTCCGTCCAGCAGTGCTGCCCGGGCTGAGCTGATCGAATCCTGCCTGAAGGCCCACGAGCAGCGCCTGATCGAGCGCTTTGCCCCTTATGCCCGCTTGGCGCGCATTGCCCGCGACTTTCTCGCGCACCCTGATAGTCTGCTCTATCTTGAGCAATCGTTCTTTGTCGATCTCAATTTTTGGTACCACCTCGCCTGGCTGGGCGAGACCGTGCGTCGTCAGGATGCGCGTGCCCGCCGCTTGATCCACAAGGCCTGTGGTTTTGATGCCGACGATCGACGTCAGCTGTTGGAGTTGCTCGCCGACCTTCTGGGGGGAGTGATCAAGCGTTACCGCTTGCTCGCCGATTGCGGTCAGGTCGAGCTCTCCATGACCCCTTACGCCCACCCGATCATGCCTCTGCTCTTGGATATGCATTCCGCGCGCGAGGCCTGGCCCGAGGTGGTGCTGCCCGAGACCGACCACTATCCCGGTGGAGAGGCACGGGTGCGCTGGCATCTGGAGGAAGGCCTGGCGGTATTCGAGCGTTTCTTTGGTCTTCGGCCGAATGGTTGCTGGCCTGCGGAGGGGGGGCTCAGCGAACGGACCCTGACCCTTCTGGCAGAGGCTGGGTTCCGTTGGTGCGCTACCGGCAGCCAGGTGCTCAGCAACAGCCTCCACCAGGCTGGCCTGTTCGAAAACTATCGCCATTGCCTGCACCGTTTTTATCAGTACAGCACCAATGGCAACGGGATGAATGGCCAGGTTAAGTCGACGCCGACTATTTTCTTTCGCGACGATGGCCTCTCTGACCTGATCGGTTTCCGTTACGCAGACTGGGATGCCGATCATGCAGTGGAGGACCTGATCCGCCACTTGGAAACCATCGCGGATGCTTGTCATGACGGTCAGTATGTTGCCTCCATCATCATGGATGGCGAAAATGCCTGGGAGTACTACCCCGAGAATGGCTATTATTTTCTTGATACCCTCTACCGTCGGCTTGCGAGCCACCCTCGTTTGCGCTTGACCACCTACCAGCGCTTGCTGGATGAGACCCCACCACTGACCCCCCTTCCGCGGCTGGTGGCTGGCAGTTGGGTCTATGGCACCTTCTCCACCTGGATTGGCGAGAAGGATAAGAACCATGCCTGGGATTTGCTGATCGAGGCGAAAAAGGTCTATGACCGGGTCGTAGCCAGTGGCCGACTGAACCATGAGCAGCTTGCGGCCTGCGAACGGCAGCTTGGCATCTGCGAAGGATCCGACTGGTTTTGGTGGTTGGGTGACTCCAATCCCGCGAAGGCCGTGCGCGATTTCGAGCGTCTGTTCCGCCTGCTCCTGCGCCGGCTTTACTAGCTTTTGGGCGAACCTCCGCCTGAGGTCCTCGAGCATGTCCTTGCCGAAGGTCACGGTGCGCCCTCCATGGGCGGCGTCATGCGTACGGGGCAGGCCGGATGATGTTGAAGGATCACCGTGGGATCCTGAATCAGCGTCGCGCCGGCATTCTCCTGCATCCGACTTCTCTACCTGGGGGGACGTTGGGCATGGAGGCATATCACTTCATTGACCGCCTGGCAGCCTGCGGCATCACTCTCTGGCAAATGCTGCCGTTGGGACCGACCCATGCCGATGGTTCGCCTTACCAGTGCCTCTCCGCTCATGCCGGCAGCCCGGCTCTGATTGATCTCGAGCTTCTGCGCGAGGAAGGTTGGCTTGGTGCGCATGCAGCCTCTCTTGAGGAGGCTTTCGACGGGTTTCTGGCCCGGGCTCAGCCGAGGATGCGGCAGGCCTTTGCGGCGTTCATGGAGGAGCAGGCCTTCTGGCTGGAGGATTACGCCGTGTTCATTGCCTTGCGTGAAGAGCACGGTGGCCGAGCCTGGTTTGAGTGGCCAAAGCCGTTGCGCGCGCGTGAGCCTGGCGCCCTGCGCGAGGCGCGGGTTAGGCTGCATGCACGCATTGACCGTGTGCGCTTCGAGCAATTTGTCTTCTTCCACCAGTGGCAACGGCTCAAGGACTACGCCAGGCACCGAGGGGTGCTGTTGTTCGGCGATGTGCCCATCTACGTGGCGCATGACAGTGCCGAGGTTTGGACACGCCCAGACCTGTTTACCGTGGATGAGCTGGGACGGGCCGAGGAGGTGGCCGGTGTGCCGCCCGACTATTTCTCCGCCACCGGCCAGCGTTGGGGCAACCCGCTTTACCGCTGGGAGCGGCACGTGGTTGATGGCTTCGCCTGGTGGAAGGCGCGCTTTGCCACCCAGCTTAAGCTGTTCGACCTGGTTCGGATGGATCACTTTCGTGGTCTCGAGGCCTACTGGGCCATCCCGGCAGACTGCGAGACGGCTATCGACGGCCGTTGGATCAAGGCTCCGGGCGATGCGTTACTGACGGCCTTGCATGAGTATTTTGGCCACCTGCCGGTGGTGGCCGAGGACCTTGGCATGATCACCGACGAGGTCGTGGCACTGCGTCAGCGCCACGGACTGCCCGGCATGCGTATCCTGCAATTCGCTTTCGACGGCAACCCCAACAACCCTTACCTGCCGCACAACCACACCCACGATTCCGTGGTCTACACCGGCACCCATGACAACGACACCACCCTTGGCTGGTGGTCAGGCCTGGACGATGAGACCCGAACGCGGGTGCTCGACTACCTGGGCCACATCCCCGAGCCCATGCCTTGGCCGCTGATCCGCGCGGCGCTTGAGTCCGTCGCCAACCTCGTCATCCTGCCGTTGCAGGATGTGCTTGAACTCGGTAGCGAGGCACGCATGAATACCCCCGGCACGACCGAGGGCAACTGGCGGTGGCGTTTTGCCTGGGAGCAATGGGACGAGGCGCGGAGTGAGCGCCTGCGGCGGGAAGTCGAGATGTACGGCCGGGGGCATGGGATGGAGAGCGACTCCTCCTGGGGAGGCGAGGCCCCCTCACCGCGATGATTCCTCTCGTCCCGCGGGCGGGCCTCCTACAATATCAGGTGCCCATCGACTGAGGCCATCAGCGGGCGGTCGAGTCGGACTTCCAGCGCGCCCAGACCTGGATCACCACATGCCGGGGCATGGCGGTGTGCGACGCCTTCCACGGACGCACCAGGCCTTCGAGGTGCGCGCAATCTTGCGCGATTTCCATGGCCCACAGCGACTCGGCAGGATGGGCCGGGCGCGGGTTCAGGCGCTCGTGCAGGAAGAACAGGGCGATGAAGCGCGGCACAGGAAGGGTGGAGAGCATCAGGCCGAGCAGCAGGGTGAGCATGCCCATGGCGGGATAGCCGCTGACGACGAGTGAGGGGTCAGCGTGGAATAGCGGCCAGAGAAAGCTTGCCCCTGCGGCCAACAGGCCGACAGCGAACAGGATGCGCCGCTCGGCGAGCGTGCGGTGGGCGGCGTTCAGCAGCCGGATCAAGCGAGGTTCGTCCATCGTTCAGGGCTCCGTCAGGCGGAAGAATCTTCCTTGTTTTGTGTACGCTCGATGGTGCGCAATTTCAAGTGCAGCGCCGCCTTGGCCATCAGGTGCGCGCTCACCGGGGCGGTGATGAACAAAAACAGGGTGACCAGGATCTCATGCATGCTCGGGGTCTCCGAGCGCAGGCTGAAGTAGATCGCGGACACGACTAGGATGGCTCCCGCACCGAGGGTGGTGGCCTTGGTCGGGCCGTGCAGGCGCATATAAAAATCCGGCAGGCGGAACAGGCCGATCGAGCCGACCAGGGTAAAGAAGGCGCCGATCAGCACGAGCGCGGCGAGGATGAATTCCAGCATCGCTCCCTACTCCATGATGTCGCCACGCAGCAGGTACTTGCTGAGCGCGACCGTGCCGACGAATCCCATCACCGCGATCAGCAGCGCGGCCTCGAAGTACAGGGCGCTGCCGAGGTTAAGCCCGAACAGGATCAGGAGGGCGATGGCATTGATGTACATGGTGTCCAGGGCGAGGATGCGGTCCGGGGCGTCTGGGCCAAGGAGCAGTCGGATCAGGCTCAAGGCCAGCGCGAAACTGACCATGGCGATGGCGTAGGGCAGGACGGCGGCGAGCATCAGGTAAACACCTCTTGGAGGGGCCGCTCGTAGCGGCTCTTGATTTGGCGGATTTCCGCTTCGATGTCGGTGACGTGCAGGGCGTGCACCAGCAGAAAACGGCGGTCCGGGGATACATCGCAGGACACCGTGCCGGGGGTGAGGGAGATGGTGTTCGCAAGCAAGCTGATGGCGAGCGGTGATTGCACATCGAGCGGGATGCGCATAAAGCCCGGTCGTAAAGCCTCCACCGGACCGAGGATACGGCGCGCGACGATGAAGTTCGCCACCAGGATGTCGCGCAGCACGATGCCGACGAACCGCAGCAGGACGCCAGGACGGCGGATGCGCACGGACTCTGGCCAGAAAGCCGCGGTCAGGCGGGGGATAAGCACGGCCCAAAAGCCGCCGAGCAGCAGCTGACCGGTAGAGAGGCTGTTGTTGAGCAAAAGCCAGAGCATCAGCAGAGTCAGGCTGAGTAGGGGGTGAGGCAAGGCTTGGCGGAGCAGACTCATGGCGTGTTTTGAACGGCAGGGGTGGTGAGCACGGCGTTCACGTAGCCGCGTGTATCGTGCAGTTGCAGGGCAGTTGCCTCCAGCCAGGTCGTGAGCGGCCGGGCGAAGACCACCATCAGCGGCGCAGCGAGCAGAAGCCCCAGCACAGCGGGCAGGGCGGCTTTCTGCGGTGGCAGACCGGTGGATGGGGCCTCGGCCTGCGTTTGGTAGAACAAGGTGCTGCCGCTCTTCGCTAGCGCGACGATGATGACAAAGCTTGAAAGTAGGATCAGCGCGTAGTGGATGGCCATGCGCGGGTCGTACAGCGCCGCATGCAGGATGAGCAGCTTGCCGAAGAAGCCCGACAGCGGGGGTATGCCAGCCAGGGCGATGGCAAGCCCAAAGAACAGCGCGCCGAGCAGCACTCCGTTCGGCATGGCCGCACCGGGTTCCAGCCGATCCCCATCCTCACCCCGTGCCCGCACGATCAGGTCAGCGAGCAGGAAGAAGGCGGCGGCCAGCAGAGTGGAGTGGATTAGATAGTAGAGCGCGCCGACGTAGGCTTGGGGGGTAGCAAGGCCAAATCCGATCAGCAGGGTGCCGATCGAGGCGAGGACCAGGTAGGCGATCTGCACCTGCAGGCGGGTGGCCGCCAGCACCCCCAAGGCCGCCAGGCCCAGGGTGATCCAGCCCGCAACCGCAAGCCAGGGGGTGATGAGCCCGGCCAGCTCACCGGCCTCCGACCCAAACAGCGTGCCGTGCACGCGGACGATGGCGTAGAGACCGACCTTGGTCATGATGGCAAACAGTGCGGCGATGGGCGCACTGGTTTCGGCATAAGCGGCGGGCAGCCACAGGTACAGTGGAAAGGCGGCCGCCTTGATCCCGAACACTACCAAAAGGAGCAGGCTAGCAGCGGCGATCAGGCTGTGGTTTTCCGCCGGGGACGCGGCCACCCGCTGGGCCATGTCCGCAAGGTTCAGACTGCCCAGCACCCCGTACATCGCCCCCACTGCAAACAAAAACAGGGTCGAGCCCACCAGATTGATGACCACGTAGTGCAATCCGGCCTTGGTACGCAGCCGTCCGCCGCCATGGAGCAGCAGCCCGTAGGAGGCAAGCAGCAGCACCTCGAAGAACACGAACAGGTTGAACACATCCCCGGTCAGGAAGGCGCCGTTGAGTCCGAACAGCTGGAACTGAAACAGCACGTGGAAATGCGGGCCGTGTGTATCCACATCCGTGGCGATGGCATAGCCAAGGCTTGCTAGGGCCAGCAGCATGGTCAACCCCACCATCAACGCCGACAGGCGATCAAGTACCAGCACGATGCCAAAGGGCGGTACCCAGTTGCCCAGCGCATAGACCCGGTGGACATCGTCCGAGGCAACGCCGATGAGGACCAGCGCCAGAGCGGTCACGCCAAGCACGGAGAGGAGGTTGATGATTCGCGCAAGACGCAGGTCGCCCTTGGCAACGAACAGCAGGATGATGGCGGTGATCAGTGGCAGCAGGACGGGCCAGGCGGCGAGGGTACTCATGTGCGTCCTCCCTTCTGCCGCTCTTGGTCTGACGCCCTGATGTGCAGGCCATCGACGTGGTCATTGCCCAGCTCGCTTTTGGCGCGCAGGGCCAGCACGATCACGAAGGCGGTCATACCGAAGGCAATGACGATGGCGGTCAGCACCAGCGCCTGCGGCAAGGGGTCGGTATAACCGGGGGCTGCGGGATTGATGATCGGCGGCAGGCCGATGGCCAGGCGCCCCATGACGAATAGGAACAGGTTGACCGCGTAGGAGAGCAGAGTCAGGCCGAGCACCACTGGGAAGGTATGTCCGCGTAAGGAGAGAAAGACACCGCCGGCGGTCAGCACGCCAATAGTCAAGGCAATCACAAGCTCCATCAGGGATTCTCCGGCAGAGATGCCTTACCAGCCCGGCTCAGACGGCCGAGCTGGACCAGGATAAGCATGGTCGCCCCGACCACTACCAGGAACACCCCAAAGTCAAAGGCCATGGCGCTCGCCAGCTCGAACTCACCCACCACGGGCCAGTGCAGGTGGGTGAAGGTGGAAGTCAGGAAGGGAAAGCCCAGGCCCATCGCCATCAGGCCGGTGCCGATGGCGAGGGCGAGCCCCGCAGCGATGACGCGCTGCATATCCAGCCGCAGGCGTTGTTCGGTCCAGTCGATGCCGTTGGCAAGATACTGGACGATCAGCGCCACGGCGGTGATCAGCCCGGCAATGAAACCGCCGCCCGGCAGGTTGTGGCCGCGCAGCAAGATGAACATCGCGACCAACAGGGTCAGGGGCAGCAACAGACGGGTGAGGGTGGTCATAATCAGCGAGGGGCCGTCAGCACTCCAGCGGCGGCCTTCGGCATCCGCAGTCGGCATGGGCAGCCTCAGGCCATGCAGCAGGGCGACGATGCCAAGCGCAGCAAGCGCCAGCACGGTGATCTCGCCTAAGGTATCGAAACCACGGAAGTCGACCAGGATCACATTGACCACGTTGGTGCCGCCCCCACCGGGCAGGGCTTGCTCGAGGAAGAAGCCGGCGATGGTGTCGAACGGACGGGTGAGGACGGCGAGGGTTAGCAGGGCGACGACCAGGCCCGCCCCCAGCGCCAGAAGCACATCCCGCCCGATACGTAGCCGACAAGAGTCGGCCGGGGTCTGCTGCGGCAGAAAGAATAGGGCCAGCAGTAGGAGCACGATAGTCACCACCTCCACAGAGAGCTGGGTCAGGGCGAGATCCGGTGCGGAGAACTTGACGAAGGTGAGCGAAACGATCAAGCCGATCACCCCCATGGTGATGAGCGCGGTGAGGCGTTGCCGGTGCCAGCGCACGGTGGCGAGGGTGGCGAGTACAAGAGCGAGCGCAGCGGTGAGTGAGATGGCATCCACCGGCCGCATCTTCGCCATCCCCACGAGCGGGGCATGGTAGAGGGTCAAACCGACCACAGTCACGCTCAGCGCGGCGAGCACCAGCCAGGCGATGCTGGCCTGCAGGCTACCATGATCCATGCCCCGGGTGATGTGCAAGGCCAGCTTGCCAAGGGCATCCATGACGGCATGGTAAGGGATACGCGCATCGACACGCCCCAGGGTACGCTCATGCCAGGCAAACAACGGCTGGCGCAAGGCATACACCAGCACCCCAAGGGCCAGTGTGGCCATGGACATAAAAAGGGGCAGATTAAACCCATGCCAGAGCCCCAGATGGTACAAAGGGGCATCCTCCTGCAGGGTACCACGCGCCGCCACCGCAAGCAGAGGGCCAACAGTCAGGCTGGGGAAGAGGCCGACCGCAAGACATAACACCACCAAAATATCTACCGGCACCTTCATGAAGCGCGGTGGTTCATGCGGCTTCTTCGGCAGGTCGATGGGCTCGCCATTGAAGAACACATCGTGGATAAAGCGCAGCGAGTAAGCCACCGACAGCATCCCCGCGAGGGTGACTAAAAGCGGGATTAGCCAAGCCAGGGGTAGGTGTCTGCCTACCTCCACTGCCTCGGTGAAGAACATCTCCTTGCTTAGAAAGCCGTTGAGGAGGGGGACGCCGGCCAGTGCCGCCGCCGCAATCATCGCCAGTACCGCGGTATGCGGCATGTAGCGCAGCAGGCCGTTGAGGCGGCGCATGTCGCGGGTACCGGTCTCGTGGTCGATGATGCCGGCGACCATGAACAGTGAGGCCTTGAATGTGGCATGGTTGATGATGTGAAACACCCCAGCCACCGCCGCAAGCGGGGTGCCAAAACCGAACAGCAGGGTGATCAGACCAAGGTGGGAGATGGTCGAATAGGCCAGCAGCCCCTTCAGGTCATGCTTGAACAGCGCGGTGTAAGCGCCGAGCAGCAGGGTGGCGAGGCCCGCGCCGCTGACGATCAGGTTCCACTCCAGCGTACCGGAGAGGGCGGGGAATAGGCGTGCGAGCAGGAATACCCCGGCCTTCACCATGGTTGCGGAGTGCAGGTAGGCCGAGACTGGGGTGGGCGCGGCCATCGCATGCGGCAGCCAGAAGTGGAACGGGAACTGGGCGGATTTGGTGAACACCCCGAGCAGGACCAGCACTAGGATAGGGAGGTAGAGCGGATGGGCGCGGATCATGTCGCCCGCCGCAAGCACCTCGCTCAGGTTGTAGCTGCCGACGACGTGGCCGAGCATCAGTACGCCGGCCAGCAGAGCCAGCCCACCACCCCCGGTGATGGTGAGGGCCATGCGTGCGCCCTCACGGGCGTCCTTGCGGTGCTGCCAGTAGCTGATCAGAAGAAAAGAAGAGAGCGAAGTCAGCTCCCAGAACACCATCATTTGCAGCAAGTTCTCGGACAGCACCACGCCCAGCATGGAGCCCATGAACAGCAGCATGTAGGCGTAAAAACGCCCCATCGAGTCGCGCGCGGAGAGGTAGTAACGCGCGTAGATCACAATCAAAAGGCCGATACCAAGGATCAGCAGGGCGAACAGCAGCGCCAGGCCGTCCAGGCGGAAGGCGAAGAACAGGCCGAGGGCGGGGATCCAGTCCCACGCCTCAACTCGCTGCTCACCCCCGAACACCCTGAACGCCTCAGGCAGCAGGGTCAGCGCAGCCGCGAGGGTCACAGCGCCCGCACTCCAAGCGGAGGCCAGGCGGTTGAGGCGGGCAGACCCGGCGGCCAGGGCAGCCCCGAGGAAAGGCAGCAAGACGACAAGGGCGAGGTTCATGCGCAGCCAGTTTGGTCGATCAGGCTCGAAGGATCAGCCTCGAACCTTAGCATGACTTGGCATGGTGACCTACCCCGTAAGGGCTTGGCCTGAGACTGGCTGTAGGAGACTCCGAGAATCAACCATAAGAACTGATTAATCCTCGGAGCCCGTCACGGGAATCTTCTTGAAGACCAAACCCTATAGGGGCTTTCGACATGGATGACGGAAGGGCCAAAGAGAAGGATCCGGTGAGTTGAAAAAGGCAGGAAGCCTGTTTCTGCTAGGGAAATGCTAAAAAATCCATCCATGAATTTTTTCAGCTCGGCTCACCGCGAAGTGAATTCGCGGTGGTCTGCGCGAATCAAGGGCTTGCACCCTTGTTCGCATCGGGGCATTCCTGCCTGGGACAGGAACCGCTCAGTTTCAGCGGTTCCCTAGGGCCGATACCCTATCACAAGGCTGCCCTGTCGCGGCATGGATTCTAAGCGAGCGTTCAGCCATGGCCTAGCGGTCGTCATGACGCCGGGTTTTGTGGGGTTGCATGACTGAAGATCACGGCATGGCCCAAGTCCGCGCGCAGGCGGATGGCGAGCGCGTCGGGGAGCCATTCGCTGCTTGCAGCGAGGACCCGGTAGCCGTCGGGCAGCTGCAC
>JARJMX020000011.1 GCA_029335925.2 Gammaproteobacteria bacterium | reverse complement strand
GCCGACGCGGCTGCGGGCTTGGGTGCCTCCGTGATCGGAGCGGCCGCCATCTCTTGGGGCGCTGACGTCGGCGTGTCCATCGAAGTTTCGATGTCGCAGATGTAGCTGCCCTTGCTGACCTTGTCTTCTAGTTTGATCTGGAGGTTACGGATCACACCACTGACCGGGGCGGGGATCTCCATGGTGGCCTTATCCGACTCCAGGGTGAGGATGGACTGATCCTTCTCGACGGTGTCGCCCTCGTTCACCAAAAGCTCGATGACCGGGATGTTTTCGTAGTTGCCAATGTCCGGCAGCAAGAATTTATACATACCCATGCGCGGCGCTCCTTACACGGTCATTGGGTTGGGCTTATCGGCATCGATGCCGTACTTGGCGATTGCCTCGCTGACCTTGGCAACGGGGAGGCTGCCCTCATCCGCCAGGGCCTTGAGCGTGGCGACGACGATATTCCAGCGATCCACCTCAAAGAAGCGGCGCAGAGCCTGGCGGGTGTCGGAGCGACCAAAGCCGTCGGTGCCCAGGGTGAGGTAGCGCTTGCCAGGTAGATAGGCGCGTATCTGTTCGGGGATGGCGCGCACGTAGTCGGTGGCGGCGATGATCGGGCCGACGGTCTTGCCCAGGCACTGGGTGACGTAGGGCACGCGCGGTTCGGCCTCAGGGTGGCGGATGTTCCAGCGTTCGCAGTCCATACCATCACGGTAGAGCAGGTTGAAGCTGGTGGCCGACCAGACATCGGCCGCCACGCCCCAGTCGGCTTCCAGCAGCTCAGCAGCGGCGATGGCCTCGCGCAGGATGGTGCCGGAGCCCAGCAGCTGAGCGCGGACGGTGTGCTTGGCTTCGCTTGCGCGGAAGCGGTACAGCCCTTTGATGATGCCCTCTTCGACGCCTTGCGGCATCGCCGGGTGGGTATAATTCTCGTTCATTACGGTGATGTAATAGAACACGCTCTCGCGGTTCTCGATCATGCGTTTGAGACCGTCGTGGACGATGACGGCGAGTTCGTAGGCGAAGGTTGGATCGTAGGAGAGGCAGTTCGGGATCTGGCCGAAAGCGAGCAGGTTGTGGCCGTCCTGGTGCTGCAGGCCCTCACCCGCGAGGGTGGTGCGGCCAGCGGTGCCCCCCATGAGGAAGCCGCGCGCCTGGATATCGCCGGCCGCCCAGGCGAGGTCCCCGATACGCTGGTAGCCGAACATCGAGTAGTAGATGTAGAACGGCACCATGGCCACGCCATAATTGGCATAGGCCGTGCCGGCCGCGATCCAGCTGGACATGGCGCCGGCTTCGTTGATGCCTTCCTCCAGCACTTGGCCGTTGACGGCCTGCTTATACCACATCACCTGATTGGCATCGATCGGCTCATACAACTGACCGGCCGGGTCGTAGATGCCGACCTGGCGGAACAGGCCCTCGAGACCGAAGGTGCGCGCCTCGTCTGGGATGATCGGCACCACGCGCTTGCCGATCGTCTTGTCGCGCAAAAGAGCGGCGAGCAGGCGGCCGAAGGCCATGGTGGTTGACATCTCACGCTCGCCGGTGGACTGCAGCAGGGTGTCAAAGATAGATAGCGCTGGTATCGCTACGGCCGGGGCGGCGTCTCGGCGGGTCGGCAGGTAGCCGCCGAGGGCTTTGCGGCGGGCGTGCATGTATTGCATGACCTCGGAGTCTTCGGCTGGGCGATAGAAGGGGATATCCTTCTCCAACTGTTCGTCCGAGATGGGCACGCTGAAACGGTCGCGAAAATACTTCAAGCCGTCCAGGTCTAGCTTCTTCTGTTGGTGGACGGCCATGGAGGCCTCACCATACGGCCCCATGCCGTAGCCTTTGATGGTCTTGGCGAGGATGACGGTCGGTTTGCCGACCGTCTCGGTGGCGGCTTTGTAGGCGGCGTAAATCTTGCGCGGGCTGTGGCCGCCGCGGGTGAGGGCGAAGATTTCGTCGTCGGTCATGTGTTCGACGAGCTTGCGCGTTTCCGGGTACTTGCCAAAGAAGTGCTCGCGCACGTAGGCCCCGTTCTTGCCCCGGTAGGACTGGTACTCACCATCCACCACTTCCATCATCCGCTGGACGAGCTTGCCGGAGGTGTCGCGGGCGAGTAGATCGTCCCAGCCTGAGCCCCAGATGACCTTAATTACGTTCCAGCCAGCACCGCGGAATTGCGCCTCCAGTTCCTGAATGATCTTACCGTTACCGCGCACCGGACCGTCTAAGCGCTGCAGGTTGCAGTTGACCACAAAGATCAGGTTGTCCAGCTTCTCGCGCGCGGCGAGGCCGATGGCACCGAGGGATTCCGGTTCGTCCACCTCGCCATCGCCAAGGTAGGCCCAGACCTTGCGCTTGCCCGCCGGCGCAAGACCCCGGGCGTCCATGTACTTCATAAAGCGCGCCTGGTAGATCGCCATCAAGGGACCCAGGCCCATGGAGACGGTCGGGAACTGCCAGAAGTCGCGCATCGTCCACGGGTGCGGGTAGGAAGGAATCCCTTTGCCATCGACCTCCTGGCGGAAATGCACGAGATGCTCTTCGTCCAGCCGGCCCTCGAGGAAGGCCCGGGCATACATGCCTGGGGCGACATGACCCTGGAAGAAAACCATATCCGCACCATCCGGATGGTCCGGCCCCTTGAAGAAGTGGTTGTAGCCTACTTCGTAGAGGGTGGCGGCGGAGGCATAGCTGCCGAGGTGGCCGCCGATACCGTCGTGGGCCTTGTTGGCCTTCACCACCATGGCCATCGCATTCCAGCGGATCAGGGCGCGCAGGCGGCGCTCCAGCGCGAGGTCACCGGGGTAGGCAGGCTGCGCTTCCTTGGGGATGGTATTGATGTAAGGGGTGTTGGCCGAGTAGGGGGTATCGATACCATGCTTACGGGCGGCCTCAATGAGCGCGGCGATCAGGTGCTGGGCCTTGTCGGTGCCTTCGAAGCGGATCACGGCCTCGAGGGCGTCCAGCCATTCCTGTGTCTCATGCGGATCGTAATCCTGATAGTTCGTCGTCATGCGGCGCGCACTCCCAAGGTCAAGTTCGGTTGACGGAAGGGCTGGGCGGTGGCCCTGGCCTCCCGATAGAAAATTTTCCTGATTATGCTGTAAGGGCAGGTTTTTTCCTACCCAAGGAGGCATGACTTTTTCCTATCCAAGGAGGCATGAGGAGGCGAGTTTGGCGACAGCCATTCGGCATGTGGCTATGTCATAATTCGGAAAATTCGCGTATCCCAAGGAGTCATCATGTCCTCGATCAAAAAGGTGGTTCTGGCCTACTCCGGTGGCCTGGACACGTCCGTCATCCTCAAGTGGCTGCAAGAGACTTACCAGTGTGAGGTAGTGACCTTCACTGCCGACCTCGGCCAGGGCGAGGAGGTCGAGCCGGCGCGCGCCAAGGCGCAGGCGATGGGGGTGAAGGACATCTTCATCGAGGATGTACGCGAGGAGTTCGTGCGCGATTTTGTGTTCCCCATGTTTCGCGCCAACGCCGTCTATGAGGGAGAGTACCTGCTCGGTACGTCCATCGCCCGCCCGCTGATCGTCAAGCGCCTGATCGAGATCGCCCATGAGACCGGCGCTGATGCCATTGCCCACGGTGCGACTGGCAAAGGCAATGATCAGGTGCGTTTTGAGCTGGGGGCCTATGCCCTAAAACCTGATATCAAGGTGATTGCGCCGTGGCGCGAGTGGGATTTGAACTCGCGCGAAAAACTGATGGCCTATGCCGAACAGCACGGCATCCCGGTGGATTTTGCCAAGGACAAGAAAAAGTCGCCGTACTCCATGGACGCTAACCTGCTGCACATCTCCTACGAGGGCGGTGGCCTGGAGGACCCGTGGTGGGCGCCGGAGGAGGACATGTGGCGCTGGACCGTGTCTCCCGAGAAGGCCCCAGATCAGCCCGAGGACATCGTCATCACCTTTGAGAAGGGGGATCCCGTCGCCATCGACGGCGAGCGCCTGTCCCCGGCGGCCCTGCTGCTCAAGCTCAACCAGCTTGGCGGCAAGCACGGCATTGGCCGCCTGGACCTGGTGGAGAACCGTTACGTCGGCATGAAGTCGCGTGGCTGCTATGAGACCCCGGGTGGCACCATCCTGCTGCGTGCTCACCGTGCGATTGAGTCCATCACCCTAGACCGCGAGGTGGCGCACCTGAAGGATGAGCTGATGCCGCGCTATGCCAGCTTGATCTACAACGGCTACTGGTGGAGCCCGGAGCGCCGCATGCTGCAAACCATGATCGATGCGAGCCAGGAGTGCGTGAACGGCGAGGTGCGCGTGCGCCTATACAAGGGCAATGTCATGGTCACCGGCCGCCGCTCCGAGCGTGACAGCCTGTTCAGCGCCTCCATGGCCACCTTCGAGGACGACCAAGGCGCCTATAACCAGAAGGATGCCGAGGGCTTCATCAAGCTCAATGCCCTGCGCATGCGCATTGCCGCTAAGCGCGGAGGGTAAGCTCCTGTCAATCTTCTTCCCTGCTCACCGGCCCGCGCTTGCGGGCCTTTTCCTTCCCAGAGGTTGAAATCATGCGCATCCTGCACACCATGCTCCGCGTCGGCGATCTTGATCGCTCCATCCGTTTTTACACCGAGGTACTCGGCATGCGCCTGCTGCGCCGCAAGGATTATCCCGAGGGGAAGTTTACCCTGGCGTTTCTCGGCTACCAGGACGAGTCCGAGGGGGCAGTGCTGGAACTGACCTATAACTGGGGCGTGGATCATTACGAGATGGGCACGGCCTACGGTCACATAGCCCTGGAGGTGGACGACGTGTACCAGGCGGCCGAAGCGATCCGTGCGCGCGGTGGCAAGATCATCCGCGAGCCGGGGCCGATGAATGCGGGCAGTACGATCATTGCCTTCGTTGAGGACCCGGATGGTTATCCGATTGAGCTGCTTGGACCAAAACACTGACGGATGCGGCTCCGATCATCGGCTGTGCGCAGCTCGGGCGAGTCGGAAAAGCCATGAACGACCAGAGCTTGGGCGCATCATACCCACCTCCTGCACAGGCTTTTCCACAGTCTTTGTGGATGACTTTCAGGCTCCGGATGCGATTTCTTTTCCACAAGCCTTGTCAAGCCCTTGAAAAGCCCTGCGTGGATAGGTCTTATAGAGAGCGGGTTGCGCTAAGTTATTGATTCTTTGAATACGAGTCCTGCCTGATCAAAATTTGATCAGGCGTTTGAAAGCCCTGATCGGATGCGTTTTTGCGCTGTTTTCCACCGCTTTATCCACAGATTCATCCACGGCCCATGTGGAGCAATCCCGCCCTACGCTCAGGTGTGATTTTTCATGTCCTCCATGCACCCCAAAAATCATGCCAGAGGGTTTGATCCCACCCGGATTGATCTGCCCATCGTCGAAATCCTGCCCGCGCTACGCGATACCCTCGCCACCTTTGGAGTGGTTGTGCTGGAGGCTGCGCCGGGGGCTGGCAAGAGCTCCGTCGTTCCGCTTGCCCTGATGGATGAGCCCTGGTTGGGCAGGCAGCGAATCATCATGCTCGAGCCTCGTCGCATTGCCGCGCGTGCCGTCACCGAGCGTATGGCGGGGCTGTTGGGCGAAGCCGTGGGCCAGACCGTCGGTTACCGCATGCGCGTGGAAAGCCGGGTGGGACCCACGACCCGCATTGAGGTGGTCACGGAGGGCGTGCTCACGCGCATGTTGCAGGATGACCCCTCGCTTGATGGGGTGGGGTTGGTTGTCTTCGACGAATTCCACGAGCGCAGCCTGCAGGCTGATCTGGGGCTGGCCTTCACCCTCCAGGCCCAACAGATGTTGCGCGAGGATTTGCGTGTTCTGATCATGTCGGCCACCCTCGAGGGCTTGCCGCTGGCGGAGCGTCTTCAGGCTCAAGTGGTGAAAAGTGCGGGTCGCTTGCACCCCGTCGAGGTCCATTACCGGCCGCCTCAGCGCGACTTCTCGCTGGAGGGCCATGCTGCCGCCATGGTGCGGCGCGCTCTGGCGGAGGAGCATGGCGACATCCTGGTTTTCCTGCCGGGTAAACGAGAGATCCAGCGGGTGGCTGCGGGGCTAAGGGAGCTTGCGGAAGTCGATGTCCTTCCCCTGCACGGCGACATGAGCCTCGCCGAGCAACACGCCGTGCTGGAGCCCCGCCATGAGCGCCGCCGGGTCATTCTCGCCACCAACATTGCCGAAACCAGCCTGACCATCGAGGGGGTGCGGGTGGTGGTGGACTCGGGCCTTGCCCGCGTATCGCGCTTCGACCCCGCAAGTGGCATGACCCGGCTGGTCACCCAGCATATCAGCAAGGCCAACGCCGAGCAGCGCTGCGGCCGGGCGGGACGCCTGGGGCCCGGGGTGTGCATCCGCCTATGGGGGGAGGGCGAGCAGGGCAGCCTGCCGGCGCAGGCTGAGCCCGAGATCCAGCGCGCCGACCTGCTGCCGCTGGCGCTTGAACTGGCCCAGTGGGGGGCCCACCCGGAAGAGCTGTTCTGGCTTGATCCACCACCTGCGGCCTTGCTCGACCAGGCCCGCGAGGTCTTACAGGGGCTCGGCGCCGTGGATGCCGGAGGCCACATGACCCCGCATGGCCGGGAGCTTGCGCGCATGCCCCTGCATCCCCGGCTTGCCCACATGCTGGTGGAGGGGAATCGACTGGGATATGGCAGGCTGGCCTGTGAGCTGGCTGCGCTGCTTGGCGAGCGCGACTTGCTGCGGGGCGCGGGGTGCGAGCGCCTTCCGGCCGACCTCGTCCTGCGCATCGAAGCCCTGCGGTGGGGCAGTGCGGCCCTGCCCGCTGGACTTACCCTCGACGAAGGCGCGCGCGCCCGCGTCCGCCAGTCGGCCCGCGATCTTGCCCGGCGTATGGGGATCGAGCTTGTCGGTGCCGCGGGAGATGTTCATGCTGTCGGCCTGCTGGTCGCCTTGGCCTACCCGGAGCGCGTAGCGCAGGGACGAATGGGCCAGCCTGGGCGCTTCGTGCTCGCCAACGGACGGGGTGCGCTGCTGGATGCGGTCGATGCCTTGGCGCATGCGCCCTGGCTCGCCATCGCCCATCTCGATGGCCATACCGATGGCGTGCGGCGGGAGGCGCGCGTGTTCCTCGCCGCAGGCCTTACGCTGAACGACATCGAGGAGGCCTTTGCCGCCCGGATCGAGGATGTGGAGGAGGTAACCTGGGATGGTCGCGAGCAGGCTGTCATGGCCCGCCGTCAGCGCCGTCTCGGGGCGCTGGTCTTAGAGGACCGCCCACTCCCCAAACCCGATCCGGAACGAGTGCGTACCGCCCTGCTGGAAGGTATCTGCCAAGTCGGCCTGGCCTGTCTGCCGTGGCAGGCGCGCCATCAGCAATGGCGGGGACGGGTTACCCTGCTGCGTCGCACGCTCGGCGAGGGGTGGCCGGACGTCTCCGATGCTGCGCTCTTGGCCTCACTCGATGACTGGCTCGTGCCCCGGCTCGATGGCATGACCCGCCTTTCCCACCTTGAGCGGCTCGACCTCGATGCCGCCCTGCAGAGCCTTTTGCCTTGGGACAAACGGCAGGAGTTCGACCGGCTCGCGCCCACCCACCTCGAAGTGCCGAGCGGTTCGCGCATCGCCCTGGACTACAGCCCGGTGCTCGAAGGCGGGGGGCTGCCGGTGCTGGCCGTCAAGCTGCAAGAGCTGTTCGGCCTGCTGGAAACGCCGCGGATCGCCCAGGGGCGGGTGCCGGTGATGATCCACATGCTCTCGCCCGCGCAGCGGCCGGTGGCGGTCACCCAGGACCTCGCGAGCTTCTGGCGCGGGCCCTATCAGGACGTGCGCAAGGACCTGCGCGGGCGCTATCCCAAGCATCCTTGGCCAGAGGATCCACTCACCGCCACACCGACGCGCCGCACCAAGCGGGTGGAAGGATGAAGCTGGCGAAGCTTCAGTTTAATGAAAAAAGCCCGACCATAGGGTCGAGCTTTTCGTGGGGTAAACGGGCCACTCCCTGATCCTGTCGGGTGCTTAGTGCTGTGTGGCACCCTCGGCGCCGATGCCGGTCTCCGAGCGGACGTACTGGGCGGTGAAGGCCTCTTGCTCGGCCTTAGCACGCGCGCTCTTGTCCGTGATGGAGAAGAACCAGGCCAGGATGAAGGCCACCGGCATGGAGAAGATGGCCGGGTCCTTGTAGGGGACGATTTCCTTGGCGTTGCCAAGCACGTCCACCCACACGGTCTTGGAGAGCACGACCAGCACCACGGCGGTGATCAGGCCGCCAAGACCGCCTATGACCGCGCCACGGGTGGTCAGGCCGCGCCAGTAGATGGCCAGGAACAAGATCGGGAAGTTGGCGCTCGCGGCGACGGCGAAGGCCAGGCCAACCATGAAGGCGATGTTCTGCTTCTCGAACGCGATGCCGAGGAAGATCGCGACGATGCCGAGGGCGATGGTGGCGTACTTGGAGAAGCGCATTTCGGCCTGCTCGTCGATCTGGCCGCGTTTGAATACGTTGGCGTACAGGTCGTGCGACACGGCCGAGGCACCCGCCAGGGTCAGGCCGGAGACCACCGCGAGGATGGTGGCGAAGGCCACGGCGGAGATGAAGCCGAGGAAGAAGTCACCGCCGATCGCGTGGGACAGGTGGATTGCCGCCATGTTGTTGCCGCCGATCAGCTTCTTCGTCGCATCCAGATAGGCCGGGTCGGTGGACACCATGATGATGGCGCCAAAGCCGATGATGAAAGTCAGGATGTAGAAATAGCCAATGAAGCCGGTGGCAAACAGCACGGACTTGCGCGCTTCCTTGGCGTCGCTCACGGTGAAGAAACGCATCAGGATATGTGGTAGGCCGGCCACGCCGAACATCAGCGCAAGGCCCAGCGAGATGGCGGAGATCGGGTCCTTCACTAGGCTGCCCGGGGCCATAATGGCGTCATGCTTGGGGCTGATCTCAACCGCCTTGCTGAACATGGCGTCAAAGCTGAAGCCGAAGGCCCACAGCACGGCCAGGGCCATGAAGGTGGCGCCGGAGAGCAGCAGTATGGCCTTGATGATCTGCACCCAGGTGGTGGCGAGCATGCCGCCGAAGGTGACGTAGAGGATCATCAGCACGCCGACGATGATCACCGCATAGGTGTACGGCAGGCCGAACAGGACCTCGATCAGCTTGCCCGCGCCCACCATCTGCGCGATCAGGTACATGGCGACCACAACCAGCGAGGCCACAGCAGCAACGGCGCGCACCGGCACCTGGGACAGGCGGTAGGAGGCGACGTCGGCGAAGGTGTACTTGCCGAGGTTGCGCAGCTTCTCGGCCAAGAGGAACAGCATGATCGGCCAGCCGACCAGAAAGCCGATTGAGTAGATCAGGCCGTCGAAACCGTTGGCGAATACAAGGCCGGCGATGCCAAGGAAGGATGCGGCGGACATGTAATCACCGGCGAGGGCCAGTCCATTCTGGAGGCCGGTGATGCCGCCGCCCGCGGTGTAGAAGTCCTTGGCGGTGCGGGTACGCTTGGCGGCCCAGTAGGTGATGCCGAGGGTGGCGATCACGAACAGGATGAACATGATTATGGCGGGCATGTTGACGCCCTTCTTGGCGCCATCCGCGGCCAGGGTGACGCCGGCATAGGCGAGGGCGGCGAGTCCGGCCGCCATCATCATGGGACGCATCCTCATTTCGCGTTCTCCTTGATCTGTGCAGTCAGGGTGTCGAACTCGCGGTTCGCGCGACGCACGTAGATGCCGGTCAGGACGAAGGCGGCGATGATGACGAGAAAGCCCATCAGGATGCCGACCGATATGACCGTGCCTTCACCAAGCTTGGCGGCCAGGGCCGTCGGGTTGAAGGCGATGAAGAGGATGAAGGCGTAGTAAATGACCATCATGAGGATGGCCATCGTCCAGTTGTACTTGGAGCGCTTGCTTACAAGTTCCTGAAAGCGCGGATCCGCCTGGATGCGCTCGGCCAGATCGGGGTGCATGGTGGAGGACTCCCTATTGGTTGGTTTCTTACCGGGCCACTTACGGCCTTGGCGCAGGTTACGCGTGCGAGAGGCATCGGTAAAGTTCCGGTAAATCTCAATGCCATTCAAGCCTTTTCTGGAAATAGGCCTGATGGAAAGCCCCATGTAAGCCGTAGCGGTCCGAGGGGGTGGGTGTCCGCAAGAGCTCCGGATCCAGGCCCTCAAACCCGGATCCGGGCGATGGATCAGGCCTTGCCCTGCAGCTGGTCCAGGATGGCCGGGTTTTCCAGGGTGGAGATGTCACCGGTGATGTCCTTGCCTTGAGCGATGGAGCGCAGCAGGCGACGCATGATCTTGCCCGAGCGGGTCTTGGGCAGGTTGTCGCCAAAGCGGATGTCGTCGGGCTTGGCGATGGGGCCGATCTGCTCGTTCACCCAGGCGCGCAGCTCCTCGACCATCTTCGCCGCTTCCTCGCCGACCGGACGCTCGCCCTTGCACACCACATAAGCGACGATGGCCTCGCCCTTGATCTCGTGCGGACGGCCGACCACCGCGGCCTCGGCCACGCGCGGGTGGGCAACCAGGGCGGATTCGATTTCCATGGTGCCCAGGCGATGACCGGAGACGTTCAGCACGTCGTCAATCCGGCCCATGATCCAGAAGTAGCCGTCGGCGTCCTTGCGCGCCGAGTCGCCGGCGAGGTAGTAGCCGGGGAAGTAGTCGGGGAAGTAGGTCTTCTTGAAGCGTTCGTCGTCGCCCCAGATGGTACGCGCCATAGACGGCCAGGGCTTCTTGATGACCAGGTAGCCCCCGTGCTCTGGGTCGACCGGATGGCCGTGGTCGTCCACCACGTCGGCGAAGATGCCCGGCAGTGGGCGAGTGCAGGAGCCGGGCTTGGTGGCCACGGCGCCAGGGATCGGGGCAATCATGTGGGCACCGGTCTCGGTCTGCCACCAGGTGTCGACGATCGGGCAGCGCTCCTTGCCGATCACGCGGTGGTACCACATCCAGGCCTCGGGGTTGATCGGCTCGCCCACGGAGCCGAGCAGGCGCAACTTGGAGAGGTCATACTGGGCGGGAATCTCCTCGCCCAGCTTCATCAACGCGCGGATCGCGGTCGGCGCGGTGTAAAAGATCGTGACGCCGTGGTTCTGCGCCACTTCCCAGAAGCGGCCGCCATGCGGAAAGGTCGGCACGCCCTCGAAGATCACCTGGGTGGCGCCGATCGCCAGTGGGCAGTAGGCGACGTAAGTGTGGCCGGTGATCCAGCCCACGTCGGCGGTGCACCAGAACACGTCGGACTCCCTGTTGTCGAAGACGCACTTGTTCGTCCTGATGGCGTTCAGGAGGTCGCCGCCGGTGGAGTGCTGGATGCCTTTCGCAGTGCCGGTGGACCCGGCCGAGTAGAG
>JARJMX020000010.1 GCA_029335925.2 Gammaproteobacteria bacterium | reverse complement strand
ACCCCGCACGGTGCAGTCCTGCTCAAAGTGCCAGCCGGCAGCCAGTCGGGCCAGCGCCTGCGCCTGGCGGGCAAGGGGCTGCCAGGGCAGCCGGCGGGCGACCTGCTGGTCGAGTTGCAGATCCATGTTCCGCCAGCACTGACGCCCGAGGCGCGCGCCTTCTATCAGGAAATGGCAGCGACACTGCCTTTCCATCCTCGCCAAGACTTTGGGGAGGGATAGGGGCGGATTCATGCTCCCTCGGTTCCTGGCGGCTGGCCCCGGGGCGACGGATACTTTATCTTTGTAGGGTTTTCTTCGCGGCGCTACCACCAATCATCATGTATCCGGACGAGCACATTCAGACCCTGCGCCAGCCGCGCCAGATAGCCCGCCTGCTCGAGCAGTTGCATGCCGAGCGCGGTCAGCTCACCTTGGTGACGGATAGTGGGCGGCTGGAGAAGGTGGCGAACCTGCTCTCGGTCGATTCCGGGCGCCGGATCATGGTAATCGATGCCTTCGATGGCGCCGAGGGGGCGGTCTTTGAGCGTGCGGGCGGCATCCTGGTGAAGACCGTGATCGATCGCATCCAGACCTGGTTCAATCTGCCCGGGGTGACGCGCCTGCATGAGCGCGGCGACTACTACTATCACTTGCCTTTTCCGGATGTGCTCTACCGCCTGCAGCGCCGGGGGGCGTTCCGCGTGCGTCCCCCCGCCGGGCTCCATGCGCAGGCGCTGATGCAGACCCCCTGCCGTAGGCGCACCTTGCGCGGACTTATCCACGATATCTCGGTAACCGGTGTCTGCTTTCGCTTCTCGCGTGAGGAGATTGGCTACTTCGCGGTGGGGGTGTGCTTCGATCATGTGCAGATCCTTTGCGACTGCCATTTGGATGTGCATGTGCGGGTGGAGGTGGTCAATCTCCGCGAGGAGGGCGAGCAGAGCATCCTGGTTGGCATGCGCTTCGTTGACCTTCCCCCGGACGCGGAGCGCGCCATCGACCGGGTGGTGCAGTCGATTCAGCGGGAGATGCTGGTTATGCCCTGAGGGGGCGGCGAGCTGGCCTGTAGGAGGCCCGTTCCCGGGCCGCTGCCCCGGCCTCCGGTCGCGGTGAGGCAGGCTGTGTCAAAAGCCTTTGACGCAGCCTGGAAATATGAGCCATGGATGGCCCGCGCGCGAATCCATCACAATAAGTGATGGATTCGCGGATCCCGTCGCGGGCGCGTACCGCGACGAGGCGAGTTTCAAAAGGGCAGGACAGCCCTTTTGAAACAGTCTGGGGGGCGCCGCTCCTACGCAGGATGTGCCCCGGGGTCACCCAAGCGGCGAGGCAAAGATCTCGCTGACCAGGTGGTGCACCCCGCCCGGCGGCAGCAGCACGCGATCCTCCCCGGCATGGGTGGTCTCCACGCATAGCATATGGCGGTATTCATCCGCGCGCATGTCTGGGAATGCCCCGGCCTTCTCCTCCCACGGGTTCCACACCACCGTCGAACGGCTGCCCTCCTTGCGCACGTGCAGGCGGCGGTGCAGCACCGGGTCTTCGACAATGACCTCGGCCAGGGTGTCGAGGTAGATGCGGTCGGTTTCGCCCGTCAGGCGCAGGGCCTGTTCGTGCTGGACGTCGCGGATCATGTCGCGGGTCTTGTCGAGGAAGGGGGTGTTGGCCAGGCCCAGGATGGCTGCCTCGTGGATGTCTCCCACCCGCAGGTAGGTGTGCAGCCCTTCGGTGATCTCGCACGGCGCATCGCCGCGATGCTCGGTGGTGAGGGTCAGGCGCAGGCTCGCCCCCAAGCGGACCTCGAGGCTCAGGCGGAAGTCCTGCGGCCAGAGGCTCTGAGTGGCCTCCGAGGGCAGAAGCTCGAGCGTCAGCCAGACCTCGCCGGTCTCGATCCCGCCGTTTTCTACCTGCCACATGAGGTTGCGGGCGAAACCGTGCGCCGGCCGACCATCGGTCGTGGCGCCGAAGCACGGCCAGCAGACTGGCACGCCGCCGCGTACGCTCTTGCCGGTGAGAAAGGTCGCCTCATCGCTCACCCAGATCACCGGGTCGAAGTCGGCGGGCTGATAGTGGACAACCTGCGCCCCCTGAAGCAATACGCGTGCTTCCGCCCCCTCGGCGCGCAGCACCGCCTGGGTCAGGCCGCCAGGACCGGTGATGAAGTGTAAAGCATCGCCCTGGCCGAAGGATGCGATCAGAGCGTCGAGGGTGCTCATGGCAATCTCCTGGTGAAGCTTGCCCTCATCTTACAGGAGGGCGGGTCACCAGGGGAGCCGTCAGACGCGGATGACAGAGTTCTCGCCAGTGCCGAAGGGGTTGGGGATGTAGGCATCGGCGGCATCGTCGTTGACGTACCGCTCGCCGCCGATTTGGTAGAGGAACTGGTATTCGCGCCCCGGCTCAAGCTCGACCTCGATGCTCCAGCTGCCGTCCTTGCGCTGTTTCATGGGCATAGCCTTGGCATCCCAGCCGTTGAAGTCGCCGATCAGGCTGACCTTCTCCGCGCCATCGTGGAGCAGGGGGGGAAGGGTGAAAGGGGCTTTGCAGACGGGGCGGGTCTTGAGGTATTTCTTGGTAAAGCTCATGGCGAATCCTCCAGGTCGATCGGGCGCCCTTACTCAAACCCAAGTCTGTTACAGGGACATGAACGGCCGCGAAATATCCCTATAGACCATAGGCCCGGCCTTGTCAGCCTCGATTCTTCTCCCGCAGCAGCCCGAGCAGCCGCCCCTCCTGGATCATGCAGCCGAGGCTGAACAGTAGGAGGATGAGCAGCAGCAGGGCGATGAGGCCGAACATCAGCGGCGTGAGCATAGCAAGCACGGACAGGGTGGAGGAGTCGACCGCATTCTGCTCGAGCTGGCGCAAAAGGTGCAGCGGGTTGGCCATGAGCGGATAGCGCAGCACCAACCAGACCAGCGCGCCCAGCCATACCGCAAGGCCGCCCAGAATCAGCCTGCGGCCGAGGGCAATCTGGCGCAGGCGGCGTTCGATCCAGTCCGGCGGACATTGCTGGCTCATGCTCAGCCCCCTGTGACTGGTGGGAAGAAGGCGACCTCGTCCCCGTCCTTAACTTTGGCATCACGAGCGACGTACTCGTGGTTGACCGCCACCAGGGTATTGGCCGGCATGTCGAAGTCGGTGGCGGCGGCCCACACGTCGAGAACCGTGGTGAGGCCCGTAGCTGGAAGGAGCATGTCGGCCTTGCCCACGCGCTCGCGCAGGCTGGCAAAGAATTTCACCTGAATCATGGTCTCGATGCCCTAAGGAAATGCTGAAAAGTCCATCCATGGATTTTTTCAGCTCGTCTTGTCGCTGCGTATGTCTGCGACAGCCTTATTGAATCAACGACTTACGTCGTTGTTCGCGTTGGGCCGTCCCGCTCCAAACGGTAAGCACTGAATTTTAAATATCATCCCTGCGCCAGCAGGTTGCGCAGGTCGATAACCGCGGCATTGGCGCGCGAGATATAGGATGCCATCACCAGCGAGTGGTTGGCGACAAAGCCGAAGCCGCTGCCGTTGAGGATGACTGGGCTCCAGACGGTGGCCTGGCTGGCCTCCAGTTCGCGGATGATCTGTCTGAGGCCAACCAGCGCGTTCTTCTTCTCGAGCACCGGGGCGAAATCGACCTCCGCCGCGCGCAGAAAATGCAGCAGGGCCCAGGTGGCGCCGCGCGCCTCGAAGAACACGTCATCCACCTGGTACCAAGGGGTGCGCACCATCAGCTGGCCGGGGGTGGTGGTGGACTGGCGCGCGGCCTCATCGCCTGAGAGGTCGGTGTTCACCCGCACCTGGCCGACGCTGGCGGAGAGACGCTGCGACAGAGAACCGAGACGCTTCTCCACCATCCCCAGCCAGTCGCGCAGGTTGTCCGCGCGGGCGTAGAACTGGGCGTCCGTAGCGTCCTCATCCCCCAGGCGCAGGTCGTAACGTTCCAGGGCACGGATGGCTTTGCGGTACTCGCCCTCGGTTGAGGGCAGCATCCATGAGGCGTTATCGAAATTGAACAGTGGCTCGGCGATGATCAGGTCGCGATCCTCCACCGACTGGGACTGCGAGCGGGAGAAGTCGTTGCGCATGGCACGCGCCAGGTCGCGTACCTGCACCAGCACGCCGAAGTCCCAGTTGGGCATGTTGTCGATCAGCACGCCGGGCGGGGCGATGTCGTTGGAGAGATAGCCGCCCGGCTTGTCGAGCAGGGTGCGGGCGACTTCGATCAGCGTGCCGGTCATGACCTGGCCGGTGACCGGCGCCTGCTGGGTCGAGGCCATGTGCGCGCGAGCGGCTTCGTTTACATCGAATTCCGCCGGAGCCATGCTCCAGCGGATGGCGAGCACGGTCACCACCACGTAGGTCGCCCCAAGCAGGCCGACACTCCACAGCAGGCCGCGCTCGCGCATGGTGCGCGGATGGTAGAGGCGGGCGGTCGTTTTTGCACCGTGCAGTAGGCGGTCGAGCAGTTCGCGCAGATTCATGGTCTGTTCCAGGATACGTCCAAGGATGCGGCTATCATGATGCTAGAGACGAGACGCCCGCAAGGGCAGGAGTGTGCTGATGTTCAAGCGTATGTTGATCGCCGTGCTGGGCGTAGTGGTGCTCGCCATCGCGGGACTCGCGGTGTTCGTCGCTAGCTTCGATGCCAACCGCTACAAACCGGAGATCGAGGCGCTCGCCAAGCAATATCTTGGCCGCGAGCTTCGCCTCGGCGGCGAGCTGAGCCTCACCCTGTGGCCGGTGCTCGGCCTGCGAGCCGAGCAGGTGAGTCTTGGTAACGCAGACGGCTTCACCGATCCCCTGTTCGCCGAGGCCGAGAGCCTGGTGCTCGGTGTCCAGCCGCTGCCCTTGCTCGATCGGCGGCTGGAGGTGAATGAGGTGGCAGTAAACGGCCTAAAACTGTTCCTCGAGCGCCGCAAGGATGCTCGCACCAACTGGCAGCTGGTTCCGCAGGCCCCCTTGCCGCAGCCTTCCGCTGAAACGCCGGCCCCGGCCGGTGGCGCGCTCGGGGGCTTCGGCCTGCTGCTGGGTGGGATCAGCCTGAAACAGGCCGAGGTCAGCTTCCGTGATGGTGTCACCGGCGAGGTCTGGCGCATCGCCCCGCTCGAGCTGACCACCGGCCGCCTTGAGCCGGGCCAACCCTTCGATCTGAGCCTTGCGGCGGGCATCCGCCAAGTGGAAAAAAAACTTGAGGGACAGCTGCGCCTTGCCGGGCGGATGAGGGTCGATCCTGGCCATCCTGCGGTCGAGGTGAGCGGCCTTCGCCTTGAGGGCGACGCTTCCAACTTGCCAGGCAAGGTCGGCAGGCTGATGTTCAAGGCCCGGACCGAGCGGCTGAGTGTTGCGGGTGAAAACCTTGCGCTGACCAGCGCACCCCTCGCGCTCGAGGTGCGCCTGACCAACGGTCCAGTCCCGCTCGAGCTTTTGGATGCGAAACTGAACCTGGGGCTCACGGGCGATCTTGCGTCCGGACGCCTGAGGCTGGCACCGTTCGAGGGCGAGCTGCACGCCGAGGGTGAGGGCTTGGGGACCAAGGGCGTCAATGCCCGGTTGTCAGGTGAGGGAGTTCTGGATAGGTCCGCAGGCACCGCTCAGCTCACGCTTGCCGTCGATATCGACGGCTTGCGCGCGAGCCTTGCCGGTCGGCTCGAGGGGCTGAAGGACTCCCCGCGCTTTGCTGGCCATCTGGAGGTGGCCGACTTCAATCCGCGTGCCTGGCTCGCCGCGCATGGTCGGCTCCTCCACGGGTTGCCTGAGGGTAGCCTGGCCCAGGCTGGGGCCAAGGCGGACGTGGTCTTCGCTGACGGCAGCTTGCGCCTGGGCGCGCTGGAGGCGAAGGTGGACGAGACCCGCGCCCAGGGCAGCATCGTGGTCGGCAAGGGTGGGCTTGGCGCCGATCTCGCCCTCGACCGGCTGAATGTCGACCGCTACCTGCCGCCCAAACCGCAGACCGCCCCAACCCCGACCAAGGAGGGCGGCGGCAGCCCCGCGCCGGGGCCGGGGGGCGGTACGCCGATCGAGCTTCCGGTTGCCATGCTGCGCGACCTGAGCGGTCAGGCGAACCTGCGCGTGGCGCACCTGACCGTGCAGCGCGTCGACGTGCGCGACCTGCGCCTCGTCGGCAAGGCACGGGGTGGGGATCTGGTCATCGACACCCTGAGTGGGCAGGCTTTTGACGGACAGTTCGAGGTCCGCGGTGGGCTTGATGTGCGCGGCCAAGCTCCGGCTTGGCGCGCGGCGGGCAAGGCCTTTGGGGTGGATGTGGGGGCGATCCTGCAGCAGTTTGCCGAAACCGATCGCCTAAGTGGCTATGGCGAACTGAACTTCGACCTGCGCACGCGCGGCGCTTCGGTGAACGCCCTCAAGGCCGGGCTCGACGGCACGGCGCGAGCGCGCTTCTACGACGGTGCCCTCAAGGGGGTGAACATCGGCCAGCTGCTGCGCCGCGCGGATGCTGCTCTCAAGGGCCAGCCCGCCCCGCCGCCTGAGCCCGTGCAGACCGATTTCACCGAGCTCTCCGGCAGCGCGACTATCGCCAACGGCGTGATCCACAACACGGACCTCGACGGCAAGTCGCCGCTTCTGCGTGTGCAGGGGGGCGGTACCATCGATCTGCCTAGGAACGGCATCGACTACGGCCTGACCGTGAGCGTGGTCAACACTGCGACCGGCCAGACTGGCAAGGGTCTCGAGCAATTGCGCGGGGTGCCCATTCCGCTCAAGATCAGTGGCTCGCTTAGCGACCCCTCTTATAGCGTGGATATTGGCAAGGTGCTGGAGGAACGGGCGAAGAAGGAGGTCGAGAGGCGTGTGAACGAGGAGCTACAGAATCGGCTCGGTCTCCCGGCCCCGTCCGGTTCGACACCGCAGGCACCGGACCAGCCGATCCCCGCGATCCCGCCCGTGCAGGAACTGCTGAAGGGGCTGATCGGGCGTTGATGGATGCCTTCGCGTATCGCCTGCTCGCCTGGTGGGACGAGCACGGCCGCCATGACCTGCCCTGGCAGCATCCGCGTGATCCTTGGCGGGTGTGGGTGGCCGAGGTGATGTTGCAGCAGACCCAGGTCGCCACGGTCATTCCCTATTTCGCGCGCTTCATGGCGCGCTTCCCGGACATCGCTACGCTGGCTGCGGCCGATGAGGATGAGGTGCTGGCCCACTGGGCGGGGCTGGGCTACTACCGCCGGGCCCGCTTCCTGCACGCCGCCGCGCGCTATGTGGTCGAGCATCATGGGGGCCGGTTCCCGCAGGACATCGAGGCCGCCATGGCCCTGCCGGGGCTTGGTCGCTCCACTGCCGCAGCCATCCTCGCTCAGGCCCATGGCCTGCCGCATGCCATTCTCGATGGCAACGTGAAGCGGGTGCTGGCGCGCTATCACGGCATCGAGGGTTGGCCAGGCGAAGGCGCGGTCGAGCGCGAGCTCTGGCGCCAAGCCGAGGCGCACACCCCGTGTGAGCGGGTAGCGGACTACACCCAAGCGATCATGGACCTTGGCGCCACCGTCTGCACCCCGAAGCATCCGGCTTGCGAGCGTTGCCCGCAGCAGGTGGATTGCGCCGCCCTGCGTACAGGACGGGTGGACGCGTTGCCCACTCCACGTCCGCGCAAGGCCCTGCCAGTGCGGCGCACGGTGATGCTGCTGATCGAGGACGAGGGACGCGTGTTGCTCGTACGCCGCCCGCCGGTTGGCGTCTGGCCTGGTCTGTACAGCCTGCCCGAGTGTCCGACAGAGGATGCTGCGGACTGTCCCGGGCGGCTTGGGGTGGTCGTCACCGAGGCGTTGCCGGTGCTGCGTCACACCTTCAGTCACTACCATCTGGACATCGAGCCGCGCCGAGCGCGCCTGAAAGCCCCTGCTGCGCGGGTTATGGATGAGGATGGTCGGCTCTGGTATAACCCCGCTCATCCCCCGCCCGGCCTTCCGGCGCCGGTGCAGCGAATCATTCAGCAATACTGCAAGAGGAAAACCACATGACCCGCATGGTGTATTGCGCCCGCCTAAAGCAGGAGGCCGAGGGCCTCGATCGCCCGCCGTACTTCGGCGAACTCGGCCAGCGCATCTTCGAGAACGTCAGCAAACAAGCTTGGCAGGAATGGCTGCGTCACCAGACTATGCTGATCAACGAGTACCGCCTTACCCCCGTCGATCCCAAGGCGCGCAAATTCCTCGAGCAGGAGATGGAGAAATTCTTCTTCGGCGAGGGCTCGGCCAAGCCGGAGGGGTATGTCGCACCCAAATGATCCCTGCGGCTGTTCGTGAAACGTAACGCAAACTTCATTGATACCTAAGCTTGGTGGCGCCGTTTTCCACGGAGGTGCATTGCCATCTCCGCCATCCTCCATGGAGAGCAAGACCGCCATGCTGCAAGCCAGCAATCCGCCGATCCTGCACCGAGGATCCCTGCCGTGCTGCGCACTGGATCTCAAGCGGGATGTTCCGGTGGCCACTCCTTCCAGCATGTTATGCATCGCGCCTGCGTAAGTTTTGCGGCCGAACCTTTCCGTGGCGGAAGATCGAATGATTCCTGTCACCATCAGCCTCGGCGCCACGCTCGCTGCACCGGGTGAATCCTTCTCCTTAGTCTATTCGCGAGCCGACAAACAGGGCGGGCGCAATCGGGTCGAGATCATGGGGGCGATTTTATGCCGGTGACTCATTCAGTCCACCCCGGCACTTGGGGGAGGCATCAACTGTGCCACCCCGCGCCGCCCACTCCTCGGGGGTGAGGGTGTGGAGAGTGATAGCATGCACCGGTCCGGCCAGCTCCTCGGCCAGGACCTTATGGACCGCGCGGTGGCGAGCCACGAGCCCCTGACCCTCGAAGGCATGGGTGACGAGGGTAATGTGGAAGTGGGAGTTTTCCGCCTTCATCGCATGGCGGTGGCTTTCGTTGACAACAGTAAGGTGCACGGGCCAAAAGTGGGCTTCCAGCTTGGCCTGGATGGTTTCTTGTATGTTCATGTTTCGCTCCTTCCGAAGGTTGGGGTAAGAATGGACAGCGCGTTCGGCTGGTTGTTGCTGGTGCTTGTTGCTGCCGCCCTGCCACTTGGCTGGCCGCTGCTGGAGATGCGCCGTGCGGCCCAGGCGAAGGGGCGGCCCGCGCCGGAGCACGCGGAGGTCCCGCATGAGGGGGTGGTTTTATTTTATTTCCACAGCCTGTTGTGCGGACCATGCCGTCGCATGACGCCAGAGATGCGCGCCTGGGCGGAGGAGGATGCCCGGGTGCGGGTGATCGATATTGGCATCAAGCCGGATCTTGCGCGCGCCTTCGGCGTGCGGGTGACGCCGACTGTGGTGATCGTGCGTGATGGCCGCATCGATGCCGTGCTGCTTGGCGCGTGCACGCGTGCCCAGCTGGAGCCGTTCTTCCGCTGAGCCTAGCTACGCCGATGGCACTGAAGTTGGGCTGGGTGCGTAGGTGTGCACTCAGGGCGGTGGTCGACGAGCAGGTGGGCCGACAGACCGGGGCGATCGTTGGCGTCGGCGTGGGGGTAGCGGTAGGCGCAGCGCTGACCACGGACGGTTAACGATGGCCGCCGGGTCGTGGTGTGCGAGCCAGTCTATGTTGGCCCGTACGACAACGGCCTGCACCCACCGCGGCCATCACACGCCCAAGCCCCATCATGACGGATCGGCTGGGTTCTTGGGCAGGTTCAAGGGCCGCTCCTCCAAGCAGCCTTTGGCTTTTTCCCGTAGGTGATGAAAAACAGGCCGCGCAAGGCGGCCTGCTCAGGGTTCTGGGAGTGTGCGTTCAGCGATAGATCTCCGCGCCGGTCTTCACGAACTGCAAGGCTTTCTCCTCCATCCCCTTTTTGAGCGCCTCTTGTTCGTCCACGCCGAGGCTTGCGGCATAGTCGCGCACGTCCTGGGTGATCTTCATCGAGCAGAAGTGTGGGCCGCACATGGAGCAGAAGTGGGCCACCTTGGCGTTTTCCTGCGGCAGGGTCTCGTCGTGGTACTCGCGTGCGCGGTCCGGGTCGAGGCCGAGGTTGAACTGGTCCTCCCAGCGGAACTCGAAGCGCGCCTTGGAGAGGGCGTTGTCGCGTAGCTGCGCGCCGGGGAAGCCCTTGGCGAGGTCGGCGGCGTGGGCGGCGAGCTTGTAGGCGATGATGCCCTCACGCACGTCCGCTTTGTTGGGCAGGCCGAGATGCTCCTTCGGGGTGACGTAGCAGAGCATGGCGGCGCCGAACCAGCCGATCTGCGCGGCACCGATGCCGGAGGTGATGTGGTCGTAGCCGGGGGCGATGTCGGTGACCAGGGGACCGAGGGTGTAGAAGGGGGCCTCGAAACAGTCGGCCAGCTCCTTGTCCATGTTCTCCTTGATCATCTGCATCGGCACGTGGCCGGGGCCTTCGATCATCACCTGCACATCGTGCTCCCAGGCCTTCTTGGTCAGCTCGCCCAGGGTTTTCAGCTCGCTGAATTGAGCTGCGTCATTAGCGTCCATGATCGAGCCGGGGCGTAGGCCGTCGCCCAAGGAGAAGCTTACGTCATACGCCTTCATGATCTCGCAGATCTCATCGAAGTGCGTGTAGAGGAAGTTCTCCTTATGGTGCGCCAAGCACCACTTGGCCATGATCGAGCCACCGCGGCTGACGATGCCGGTGACGCGGTTGGCGGTCAGCGGCACGTAGCGCAAGAGTACCCCGGCGTGAATGGTGAAGTAGTCCACGCCTTGCTCAGCCTGTTCGATCAGAGTGTCGCGGAACAGCTCCCAGGTGAGCTCCTCGGCCTTGCCCTTGACCTTCTCCAGCGCCTGGTAGATGGGCACGGTACCCACCGGCACCGGACAGTTGCGAATGATCCACTCGCGCGTCTCGTGGATGTGCTTGCCGGTGGAGAGGTCCATCAGCGTATCGCCGCCCCAGCGGGTGGACCAGACCATCTTTTCCACCTCCTCGGCAATAGAGGAGGTGGTGGCCGAGTTGCCGATATTGGTGTTGATTTTCACCCGGAAGTTACGGCCGATGATCATGGGCTCAAGCTCGGTGTGGTTGATGTTAGCTGGGATAATGGCGCGCCCGGCGGCCACCTCCTGGCGCACGAACTCGGGGGTGATCTCCTCAGGGATCTTGGCACCAAAGCTCATGCCGGGGTGCTGGCGCAGCAAATCCCTATAGCGCGGGTCTTCGCGCAGCTCTTGCAGGCGCAGGTTCTCGCGGATGGCGACGAACTCCATCTCCGGGGTGATGATGCCGCGGCGGGCGTAATGCATTTGGGTGACGTTGCACCCGGCCTTAGCGCGGCGTGGGGGGCGGATGTGCGCAAAGCGCAAGTGGGAAGTCTTGGGGTCTTGGGCACGGGCGCGGCCAAATTCGGAACTCGGGCCATCCAACTGTTCGGTATCGCCGCGCGCCTCAATCCAGGACCGGCGCAGTTCCGGCAAACCCTTGAGCAGGTCGATCTCGATCTCGGGGTCGGTGTAAGGCCCCGAGGTGTCGTAGACGTAGATGGGCGGGTTAGGTTCGAGCCTGCCGTTGATGCGGGTTGGGGTCTGGCTAATCTCGCGCATCGGCACGCGGATATCCGGGCGCGAGCCTTGGACATAGATCTTGCGCGAGCCGCTGAAGGGTCGGGTGACCTCGGCGGAAAGCTGAGCGGATTTTTTGAAGATGTCTTCAGCGATGGCAGCCATGCGTGTGTCCTCATGAATGGGGGCGCAGGGCAGCGGACGGGATGAGGCGTGCGCGGCTTCCCTACGCCGGTGTGATCCGGATCAGGTTCGAAGGGTCTCTCTCAGCGCCACAGGCTTAGCCTTAGCCATGGCGCACCCCTAGCCTAGGGCCATCACGTTAGCGGAGGGGGGGAAGGGATGCAAGCCAAAAGGCATCAAGCCCTTGAATTTTTGGGGTAATTGGGGTAAGATTGGTTGTTTAATGTGCCCTTGTCGGGGATACGGATGCGTCCAACCGTTCCACCCGTA
>JARJMX020000001.1 GCA_029335925.2 Gammaproteobacteria bacterium | reverse complement strand
GTGTCAATCAATCATGGCCGTACCCCGACCAAGGAGGGCGGCTCCATCCGCGTCGGCATCGAGAAGGTGGACGCCATCATCGATCTCGTTGGCGAGCTGGTCATCACCCAGTCCATGCTCGGCCAGTTCAGCGAGGAGGTGGAGCGCGACGGCTTCCATATCGGCATGCTCCAACGTCTGCGCGATGGTCTGGCCCAGTTGGAGCGCAACACGCGCGAGCTGCAGGAAAACGTCATGCGCATCCGCATGCTGCCGATCTCGGTGGCCTTCAACCGCTTCCCGCGCATGGTGCACGACATCTCCCGCCAGCTCGGCAAGCAGGTGGAGCTTCGCATCCATGGCGAGAACACCGAGCTCGACAAGACCGTACTGGAGAAAATCGGCGATCCGCTGGTGCACCTGGTGCGCAACGCCCTCGATCATGGCCTGGAGCCGCCCGAGGAGCGGCGCGCGGCGGGCAAGCCGGAGGTCGGTATCCTCACCCTCAACGCTTACCACAAGGGCGGCAGCATCGTCATCGAGATCAGCGACGACGGACGCGGCATCAACAAGGAGCGCGTGTTGGCCAAGGCCCGGGAGAAAGGGCTGGTCGGTTCGGACGATGTGCTGCCGGATGAGCGGATCTATGAGCTGATTTTTGCCCCCGGCTTCTCCACCGCTGAGGCGGTGACGGATCTCTCAGGGCGTGGGGTGGGGATGGATGTGGTCAAAAGCAACATCCAGGCCCTGAGCGGCTCGCTGGAGATCAAGAGTGTCCAGGGCAAGGGCACCACTTTCATCATCCGCTTGCCGCTGACTCTTTCCATCATGGATGGGCAGCTGATCATCGCCGGCGGGCAGATCTTCATCCTGCCGCTTTTGTCCATTGTCGAATCGCTGCAGATCGACCCAAGCCTGCTATCCCGCGTGGCGGGCAAGGCCGAGGTGTACCGGCTGCGCGATGAGTACATCCCAGTGATCCGTTTGCGTGACATCTTCAACCTGCCTGAGACGTATGGCAACGAACGTCCTCTGTTGGTCGTCGTGGAAGGCGAAGGCGTGCGCGTCGGGCTGATGATCGATGACCTGTTGGGTCAGCAGCAGGTGGTGATCAAGAGTCTGGAGACTCACTTCCGTAAGATCGAGGGCCTCTCCGGTTCCACCATCCTTGGGGATGGCACGGTGGCCCTCATCCTGGACATCGGCGGCATCATTCAGCTTGGTCGGCGGATCGAGGCCAGCAGACGAGGTGTGGCATGAGCAACCCATCCCCATCCATCCATCCGCATTCGGCCTCCGGCGCCATGGCGGCCGAGCAGCAGTATCTGAGTTTCTTTCTGGCCAATCAGGAATATGCCGTGGACATCCTACGTGTGCAGGAGATCCGCGCGTGGGGCGCCGTGACCTCGGTGCCCAACACTGCCCCCTTCGTGCGCGGGGTGATGAACTTGCGCGGCGCGGTGGTTCCGGTCGTAGACCTGCGCCTGCGCATGGGCCTGCCTGAGGCCGCCTATTCCACCCAGACTGTGGTCATCGTCATCCATGTCCATGCCGAGGATCGCACCCGCATCATGGGCGTGGTGGTGGATGCGGTGGCCGAGGTCTATGACCTGCGCCTGGATCAGATCCGCCCGCCGCCTGAGGTCACCGCTCAGGGGCTGGACAACCACGTCAGCGGCCTGATCGACATTGAGGGGCGGATGCTCACCTTGCTCGATTTCGACCGCATGCTTTCGATCGACGCCATGATCGCCCCGATTGGGAGTGAATCATGACCCACCCGACCACTCATGCCGACACTATCCGGCACGCCATGTCTAGAGGAGGATAGGCCATGACCGACTCGACCCTGAACACGTCTGCCCCCGCGCGCGACGACTTCGAACTGTACGCCCTGCGTGCGGCCGTCGAGGGCGCCAGCACGCCCATGATGATGATCAACAAGGATCTTGTGATCACTCACGTGAATACCGCCACTCGGCGCATGATGCGCCAGCACGAGGCGGTGTTCAAAAAGCACTTCCCCTTCATCGACATCGACCACCTGGTGGGGGTGTGCATCGACGACTTCCACAAGCGCCCGGAGTACCAGCGCCGCCTATTGAGCGACAAACGCAACTTCCCCTGGCATGGCCAGATCCAGATGGATGACTTGCTGTTCGAGCAGAACCTCAATGCTATCTTCGATGACAAGGGCGAGCTGATTGGCGCGGTGATGGAGTGGCGCGAGGTCTCCGTCGAGCGCAATCATGCCTGGGAGGTCCGGGCTCTGCGCGAGGACCTGGACAAACTCCAGGCATGGATCGAATTCACCCCCGAGGGGATCATCCTCACCGCCAATGACAACTTCCTGCGGAGTATGGGCTACCGCCTGGATGAGGTCGTCGGCAAGCACCATCGCATATTCGTGAATGCTGAAGAGGAGGAGCGGTCGCAATATGCCGAGCATTGGCGGCGCCTGGCCCAAGGCGAGATCGTGACGGGGCTCTTCCAACGCATCGCCAAAGACGGGCGCGAGATCTGGCTGGAGGGCCGCTACATCCCGATCAAGAACGACAAGGGGCAGGTCATCCGAGTGATCAAAATTGCTTCGGATGTCACATCGCGCGTGCAGTTGCAGCATTTGGCAGAACAGCTTCGGGCCTCCATCGATGGGGCCAATGCCAACCTGATGTACATGGATGAGCACTTCCGTGTCTTCCACCTCAATCCGGCCATGCGTACCCTCTTGAGTCGCTATGGCGCGGATATGCGCGAAGCCTTCCCAGGTCTTGATCCGGAGGCCGTCTTGGGTGCTTCCGGCGAGTGGCTGCTGCGTGGCGAATCGCGTCTGCGCGAGGTCTTCGCCAATCCGGGGCGCATGCCCTATGTCTTCTCCGTCTCCTTTGGCGGGCGGTATTACAACATTGCGGTGTCCATGATCCGTGGCGGCAAGGGTCAGTACTTGGGCAACCGTATCGAGTTCATCGACGTCACTGAGCAGCACCAGGCCGAAGAACAGATCAACCGTCTGATTGCCGAGGCTACGCGTGGCGAGCTGGATAATCGGATCGACACTACGCACATGGGCGAGGGTGCAATCAAGGTCCTCTCCGAGGGTGTCAACCGACTCATGGATGCCATTGCCGCGCCTATCCACGCTGCCCGGGAGACTATCAATGCCCTCGCTGAGGGTGATCTCACCCGCTCCATGGAGGGACATTTCGGCGGTGAGTTCGCCCGCCTGCAGGAGGCACTCAACGCCTCGATGGAGAACCTCAAGCAGATGGCGATGGAGATCCGCGCCACGGCACAGAACATCACCACCGCCTCCAGCGAGATCCGCAAGGGCAACCACGATCTCTCACGGCGTACCGATCAGCAGGCCTCCAGCCTCGAGTCCACGGCCTCAGCGATGGAGGAGATCACCGGTACGGTCAAGAACAACGCCGAAAACTCGGCCCGCGCCGATAAGTTGGCTAACCAGACCCGCACCCAAGCGGTGGATGGGCGCAAGATCGCCGAGCGCGCCATTGGGGCGATGCAGGAGATCAATAACGCCAGCAAGAAGATCGCCGACATCATCGGAGTTATTGACGAAATTGCCTTCCAGACCAACCTTCTGGCCCTCAACGCCGCGGTGGAGGCCGCCCGTGCCGGCGAGCAGGGGCGGGGCTTTGCGGTGGTCGCAGCCGAGGTGCGTAATCTTGCTCAGCGTTCCGCCTCGGCGGCTAAGGAGATCAAGGGTCTAATCAAGGACTCGCTGGAGAAGGTGTCCGACGGTTCGCGCTTGGTGGATGAGACAGGCAAGATGCTCGACAACATCAACCAGAGTGTGGCTGAGGTGGGGGATCTGATTGCGCAGATCGCCACCGCAGGAAAAGAGCAAGCGATTGGCATCGAGCAGATCAACAAGGCGCTGGTGAAGCTCGACGAGATGACCCAGCAAAACGCCGCCCTGGTCGAGGAGGCCGCCGCCGCGAGCGCCTCGCTGGATGAGCAGGCGCAGACCCTTCAGGGCTTGGTTCAGTTCTTCAAGGTGGAGAAGGAGGTCGGGTTTGGCGTACTGCGGCGTGCTGTTCCGGCGGGGACTGCGGCAAGTGGCCTGACTCAGCGTGCTGCGGCTAACCCCACGCGTCTGGCGCATGCCTCGCCCGTCTCCGCAGGGGATGACGCGGATTGGGATCAGTTCTGATGACACCCGGTTGGCCGGGCATTCCAAGGCCCGGACCGTGGAGGGGAACCTTATGGATGATGGAACGACAGTACGCGAGTTCGAATTCACCCAAGCAGATTTTGAGTTCCTGGGTGCCTTGGTGACCGAGCATACGGGCATCGTGGTGAGCGATGCCAAGCGCGATATGCTTTATTCGCGCTTGGCTCGCCGCCTGCGTGCCCTTGGCTTGCGCAATTTCGCTGAGTATCGGGCTTACCTGCGTACTCATGAGGCAGAGGAGCTGACCAATCTTATCAATGCGGTGACCACCAATCTCACCAGCTTCTTTCGCGAGCCACACCACTTCGAGTACCTTGCGCGCACCGTCATTCCGGAGCTGTTGCACAAAAAGGAGCGTGAGCGGCGGATCCGCATCTGGTCGGCGGGTTGCTCCACTGGTGAAGAGCCTTACTCGATCGCCATGGTCCTGGAGGAGGAGGTGCCACCATGGCTGGAGTGGGATATCAAGATTTTGGCCACCGACGTGGACACCAACGTGATCCAGACCGCCCAGCAAGGGGTGTATTGGCGCGACAATTTGCGGGGCATTTCCGATGCGCGTTTGCAGCGCTTTTTCCTCCGTGGGCGTGGCGCTAATGTAGGTCAAGTCCGGGTGGATGCCGAGTTAAGAAACATGGTGGTCTTCAAAACCCTCAATCTGCTCAAGGATTGGCCCATGAAAGGGCCTTTTGATGTGATTTTTTGCCGTAACGTAATGATTTATTTTGACCAAGCGACGCAGCAAAGGCTGGTGGAGCGCTTCGCCAGCCTGCTGGCTTTGCGCGGCTACCTGTTCATCGGCCACTCCGAGACGCTGGATGGGCTGACGAACCGGTTCGATCTGGTGGGCAACACCATCTACCGGCTACGCGCGTAAGGAGGTAGAAATGGTAGGTGAAGATCGTCCGGTCCGGGTGTTGGTGGTCGATGACTCGCTTTTGATCCGCAAGGCCCTGGCGCGCGCACTGGAGGAGGATCCCGAGATTGAGGTGGTTGCCACGGCCAAGGATGCCTACGAGGCGCGCGAGCTGATCAAGAAGCACGAGCCGGATGTCATCACCCTGGATGTGGAGATGCCGGGTATGAACGGGCTGACCTTCTTGCGCAACCTCATGCGCTTGCATCCCATGCCGGTGGTGATGGTCTCAAGCCTAACGACTCAAGGTGCTCGGGCTACGTTGGAAGCGCTGGATCTTGGTGCCTTCGACGTCGTGGCCAAGCCGAGCGGCGGGGGTGGGCTGAATGTCCAAGATTACGTGCAGGAAATCATCACCAAAGTTAAGGTGGCCGCACGCGCCCCCGTGCGACGCCTGGCCCAGCAGCGTTTAGGTGGCGGCATGCGGGGGGCGGTCTCTCCCCCTATCGTAGGTAAGCATCGCTGATGCTAACCGGCTGATCGCCATAGGCGCCTCGACCGGCGGCACCGAGGCCGTGCGCATCGTGCTGGAGGGGCTGCCGCCTGAGATCCCCGGCGTGGTCATCACCCAGCATATCCCCGGCTCGTTCAGCGCCACCTTTGCCGATCGGCTTAACCAGGCCTCCCGCCTGACGGTCAAGGAGGCGGAGGATGGCGACATCATCAAGCCCGGCCATGCCTATGTCGCTCCCGGCACCCAGCACCTCTTGGTGGCCAAAAGCCGAGGGGTGCTGCGCTGCGTACTCTCCGACGCACCACCGGTGTCCAAGCACAAGCCGAGCGTGGATGTGCTTTTCGACTCGGTGGCCAAAGCCTGCGGCAACAAGGCGGTGGGGGTGCTGATGACCGGGATGGGTAAGGACGGGGCCGAAGGACTGCTGCATATGCGACAAGCCGGAGCGGTGACCCTTATCCAGGATGAGCGCACCTCGGTAGTCTGGGGGATGCCCGGTGAGGCTTATCGTCTGGGTGCGGCAGAGCGAGTGGTACCCCTGCCGAAGATGGCCGAGGCCATCCTCTCCGCCCTGGTTGCGCCACAAACCTGAGGACAGGCCAGCGATGAAAAACGATCTTCTAAGTATGCAGGGGGAGCTTCAGGTCTTCACCTTCGCCATTGAGGGCGTGCCCTATGCCTTGGAGGTGGCGCATGTGCTGGCTATCAGCCAGGATACCTCACGTCTGCGCCCGATTCCCAGTATCCTGCCGGGGTTCATCGGCTTGATCGACTACCAGGGCACGGTAGTGCCCGCGCTGGATTTCGCTCATCTTTTGGGGTGCAAAAATAAGAAGGAGCGCAGGGACGAGTTGATCGCCATGCTGGAGGCGTGTGAAAAGGATCACCTCGACTGGCTGGATGCCCTGGAGTACAGCCTCGATACCGGCCAGCCGTTCACCAAGGAAAAGAACCCGCATAAGTGCGCCTTTGGCCGTTGGTATGACAGTTATCAGCCGGAGGACGAGGTGCTGAAGTCCATCTGGACGGACTTCGATGCCCTACACCAACGTATCCATGCCCTGGCAGATGAGTTGCAGGAAGTGGCGCGTACACAGGGGAGGGAGGAGGCCATGGCGCGGCTTAAGCTCGAGCGCGATACCACGCTCCAAGCCCTCCGCCGCACCTTCGAGTTCGCCCGAGAGAACCTGCGCTCCTCCCAGCACACGGTCTTTCTCTACCTGACCTCAGATGGCCGCACACCGCGACTGGCGCTAAGACTTGATGACATCAGCGATATCCGCGGCTACGAGCTGGAGGATGCCGTGCCACTGTGCGCCATCGAGCTGCCGCCGGGGGCGATCCCCAAGGACTTAGTTCAGTCCTACCTGCGCGGGGCGTCGGGCGATGCCCTGCTGCTTGCACCGGATACCCTGCTGCGCCTCGCCGAGCGGGCAGCGGCACAGGCAGGGGTGGCGTCGTGAGGCAGGCTCAAAACTTACTGCCTGCGTAGAGGTAGTGGCTGAGGATGGTTACATCCTCGCTTGCGCGCCGGAACAGATGATCGAGGCTGATGATGGCGTACTCGAGCAGGTTTACCGTGATGTAGGGGTGCTCGATGCGCAGGCGCTTGTACATTGGGCGAGTCAGCTTGAGCAAGCGGTCGCGCGGGGTGGCGGCCTTGAGGCGCACCTGGCGCGGCTTGCGGTCGAAAAAGCTCATCTCACCCATCAGCTCGCCGGCATGGATGCGGCCGACCTCGACCTCGTTGGCCGAGCTACCGGTGACCAAGGCTACTTCACCCTCGACCACAAAGTAGAGCGCCTCACCCACCTCGCCGATGTCGGCAATGACCTGGCCCTGTTTCACCTCGATCAGTTCGCAATACTCGAGGAAGGTGGCGTACTCGTTGCTCTTCATCGTCTCGCTGGGCCATTGTTCGCGCAGCAGCTTGACCAGTTCGACGGATTCTTCAGCGGAGATCATGGGATGTTCCTTGGGGTTTAGGATGGAATGTTACTAAGTTTAATGACATCTAATGACATCAAGGAGCGGATATTCATAAGGGCGTTCGATGGAGATTAAAAGATCCTTGATTATCCTTTGCGCCACCGCCAGGCCATGCTGAAAAGCTGTATCCGCCGGAGAGCCCTCCATGACTCTGCATCACGCCAAGTCTCGTCCATTCCGTACCCTGATTGCCGCTGCCCTTGTTGCCGTCGCCGCCCCCCTCGCCGCGGAGGAGGTGACGCAGAAGTCCGGCGACCTGACCCTGCGCGCGAACCTTGAGCTTGCCGCCGGCAAGAGCGTGAAGGACGGCGTGGTGCTGATCACCCACGGCACCCTGGCGCACAACGGCATGGAGCTGATCAGGGCCCTTCAGGACGGACTCAAGGGCAAGGGCTACAACAGCCTGGCGATCAATCTAAGCTACGGCCTCGATGCGCGCCCCTCAAGCATGTACGACTGTCCGACCCCGCATGTGCACAAGCACACCGACGCCGTCGAGGAGATCGCCGCCTGGACCCGCTGGCTGAAGGACAAAGGGGCCACCCGCATTGCCCTCCTTGGCCACTCGCGCGGCGGCAACCAGACCGCTTGGGCGCTGGCCGAGAAAGACGACCCGGTTTACACCTCCGCCGTGCTCATTGCCCCGCAGACCTGGGAGCCTGGCTACCACCTTAAGGACTACAAGGCGCGCTACAAGGTCGATCTCAAGCCGCTTTTGGAGAAGGCCGAGAAGCTGGTCAAGGAGGGCAAGGGCGATACCCTCCTCGATATGGACTTCATCTATTGCGAGAAGACCCGTGCGGCGGCCAAGAGCGTAGTCAGCTACTACAAGGATGATCCGCGCATGAACACCCCCACTCTGCTTGCAAAAACCACTAAGCCGGTATTGGTCGTCATCGGCTCGCAGGACACAACGGTGAAGGATTTGCCGGCGCAGATGGCCAAGCTTGCTGATGGCAGGCGCATTCAAGCGGTGACCATCGACGGGGCCGATCACTTTTTCATGGATTTGTATGGCGATGAGGTCATCGAACAGGCCACCCGCTTCATCGGCTGGAAGTGATGCCTGACATGCCAAGCCCCGAGCATCCGGGGTGTATATCTTATAAAGCATGCAAGGCATTCATGCCGTTATGCACGCCCGGCCATGCCGGGGGCGCCGCTTTTGCGTTAAACTTTGTGCCAAACTTCGACCCGGCCCGTGCCGGGTATTCGTTTTTTGCCATTTTTACCGCATGGGGGCACCGCATGTTTACCCAGGATATGACGATAGCAGGCTTTGATGATCAGCTCTGGCAGGCGATGGAGCAGGAACGCCGACGTCAGGAAGAGCACATCGAGCTGATTGCTTCGGAAAACTACGCCAGCCCACGGGTCATGCAGGCACAGGGGTCGGTGCTGACCAATAAGTACGCCGAAGGTTATCCGGGCAAGCGTTATTACGGTGGCTGTGAGTATGTGGATGTCATCGAGCAGCTGGCTATCGATCGGGCCAAGGACCTGTTTGGCGCTGACTGGGCCAATGTCCAGCCGCATTCCGGCAGCCAGGCCAATGGCGCGGTGTTCCTCGCCCTCTTGCAGCCGGGCGACACCGTGCTGGGCATGTCGCTCGCCCATGGCGGCCACCTGACCCACGGCGCCAAGGTCAACTTCTCTGGCAAGAGCTACCACGCCGTGCAGTATGGTCTGAACCCCAAGACCGGTGAGATCGACTACGAACAGGTCGAGAGCCTGGCCCGTGAGCACAAGCCGAAGATGATCATTGCCGGTTTCTCGGCCTACTCGCGCGTGGTGGACTGGGCGCGCTTCCGTGCCATTGCCGATGAGGTGGGGGCCTATCTGTTGGTGGACATGGCGCATATCGCTGGCCTCGTGGCTGCCGGCGTTTATCCGAGTCCAGTGCCCTATGCCGACGTGGTGACCTCCACTACCCACAAGACCCTGCGCGGCCCACGCGGCGGCATCATTCTTGGGAAGGCCAACCCCGAGATCGAGAAGAAGATCAACTCCGCCATCTTCCCCGGCATCCAGGGCGGTCCGCTGGAGCATGTGATTGCCGCCAAGGCCGTGGCCTTCAAGGAGGCCCTGGAGCCTGAGTTCAAGGCCTACCAGCAGCAGGTGGTGAAGAACGCTCAGGCGATGGCCAAGGTGTTCATGGACCGCGGTTTCGACGTGGTGTCCAAGGGCACCGACAACCACCTGTTCCTGGTAAGCTTCATCCAGCAAGGGCTGACCGGCAAGGACGTGGACGCCTGGCTCGGTGCGGCCAATATCACTGTCAACAAAAACGCCGTGCCGAACGACCCGCAGTCGCCGTTCGTCACCTCCGGCATCCGCGTCGGTACCCCGGCGATTACCACCCGCGGCTTCAAGGAGACCGACTGCGAGGACTTGGCCCACTGGATGTGTGATGTGATCGACGCGCGCGGCGAAGCGGCTACCGTCGAGGCGGTCAAGGGTAAGGTGCTGGAGGTGTGCAAGCGCCTGCCGGTCTACGCCTGAGATGGTCCAAGGCAGGACGCGAGGAGACGGGGCGCCGGGGCTGCGCCTTGTGGCCGCGGGGCTGGCGGGGATCCTCTGCATGGCATGCACCCCGCAGCAGCGCTATGCCGGAGGGCAGTCCTACCAGCGTCATGCCTGCCAAAACATCCCGGATGAGGTGGATCGCACACGTTGCCTGGAGGCCGCGGGCACGACCCTCGAGGAATACCAGCGCAACAAGGAGGCCGTGGGGCGTTGATGGCAGGGCAATGGATGGAGGGCTTGGGTCATGAGATGCCCCTTTTGCGGCGCTGAAGACACCCGCGTGGCGGATTCCCGCTTGACGCAGGATGGCACGCAGGTCCGCCGTCGGCGGGAATGCCCCGCCTGTGGTGAGCGCTTCACCACCTTCGAGACCGCCGAGTTGCAGTTGCCGCGCATCATCAAGCGCGACGGCACGCGGGAGTTGTTCTCTGAGGACAAGCTGCGGCGTGGCATGTTGCGGGCGCTGGAAAAGCGTCCGGTGCCCACCGAGCGAGTCGAGGAGGCCATCGCCCACATCGAGCGTGAGCTGATGAAGCGCGGCGAGCGCGAGGTCGAGGCGCGGGTAGTTGGCGAGATGGTCATGGAGGCCCTGCGCAGGCTCGACCAGGTCGCCTACATCCGCTTCGCCTCGGTCTATAAGAGCTTTGAGGACGTGGCGGCCTTCCGTGAGCTGATCGAACGCCTGCAGCAGGAGGCGCGGGGGCAGTGACCGGCAGGGGAGGCGCGGGATGCTGATCCTCGATCCACGGAGTCCTCCGCCCACCGGCTTCGCCCTGTTCAACCTGGGTTTCCGGCCCTTCTTTCTTGCCGCCGCCCTGTGGGCGGTGCTGGCCATGGCCCTGTGGGGCCTCGCTCTGGCCTATCCTTCCGCTGTGCCCCTGCTCTTCAATGTCTGGCATGGTCACGAGATGCTGTTCGGCTATGCGGTGGCGGTCATCGCGGGCTTCCTGCTGACCGCGGCGCGGAACTGGACCGGGGTGCGCACCCCTCAGGGGGTGTGGCTTGCTGCGATGCTCGCCCTGTGGGCCGCGCCGCTTGCAGCTATGCTCTGGGTGCTGGGCTTGACCTTCTTTTTCGCCATCCACGCGCCGATGCTCATCCGTCCGCGCGTTGACGGCAAGCTGGGATGATTGCGAATGAGCGTGGATGACGTGCGCTACATGGCTCGCGCGCTGGAGCTGGCGCGGCGCGGGCTCTATACCACCCACCCCAACCCCCGTGTCGGCTGCGTGATCGTGCGCGATGGCAAGGTCATCGGCGAGGGCTTCCATGCCCGTGCCGGCGAGCCGCATGCCGAGATCCATGCCTTGCGCATGGCCGGTGCGCAGGCCCGTGGCGCGACCGTCTATGTCACCCTTGAACCCTGCTGCCATTATGGCCGTACCGGCCCCTGCTCGCATGCCCTGATCGAGGCCGGGGTAGCGCGCGTGGTGATGGCCATGCGCGATCCCAATCCCAAGGTGGCCGGGGGCGGAGAGGCCATGCTGCGCGCCGCCGGCATCGAGGTGCTCAGTGGGATGTTGGAGGATGAGGCACGCGCGCTGAATCAGGGCTTCATCCAACGCATGACCCAAGGTCGCCCCTTCGTGCGTCTCAAATGGGGGGCCTCGCTCGATGGCCGAACGGCTTTGGCCCATGGCGCCAGTCAGTGGATCACGGGGCCCGAGGCCCGGCGCGACGTCCAGTTCCAGCGAGCCCGATCCTCCGCGGTGCTGTCCAGTGCGGAAACGGTGATCCGCGATCAGGCGCGTTTGAATGTGCGTTTAAGCGCCGATGAACTGGGCATGGAAGGGGCGGTGCGCCAGCCGGTGCGGGTGATACTCGATCGTACCCTGCGCCTTACTTTGGATCAGCCCCTGTTCAAGGAAGAGGGGGAGGTTTGGATCTATAGCGCAAGCGAGGATCGTGACCGGTGTCAGGCCGTGGCCCGGGGCGGTGTCCGGCTCCTATCCGCTCCACTGACTGGGGCAGAGGCCGATGCCGCGTTGAATCTGGCATGGATCCTCGAAGATTTGGCCCGCCGCGAGATCAACGAGGTCTGGGTCGAGGCCGGGGCGCGTCTGGGCGGGGCACTGCTCGCCGCGGGCCTTGTCGATGAGCTGATCCTCTATCTTGCGCCCACGCTCCTTGGGCATAGCGCCCAGCCCTTGGCGGTCCTGCCGGAACTTGCGCGCCTGGATCAGGCTCGGCGCTGGCACTGGCAGGATGTGCGCCGGGTGGGGGGCGACCTGCGCCTGATTCTCCACCCCTCGGTCTGAGCGGTTTGCCTGATCAAAGGCGTTTGGTGATAAGTTTCGCTGATCACTGATTGCAGACCGATGGAGTATCCGATGCTGGAGCCCCTCAAGACCACCCTTGATTTTGCCATCCTCGGCTTGCTTGGCCTGATGAGTGTGATGATGCTAGCGATGGCGATCGAGCGCTGGAGCTATTACCGGCGGGTCGATCTGACCGACTTTACCCATCCGGACACGCTCAACATTGCGCTGACCCGCAACCTGACCTGGATCTACACGGTTGGCGCGAATGCCCCCTACGTCGGCCTGCTCGGCACCGTGTTGGGCATCCTCATCACCTTCTACGAGATGGGGGAGGGCGGTCAGGTGGATGTGAGCCACATCATGCTCGGCCTCGCGCTGGCGCTGAAAGCCACTGCGGCGGGGCTCTTGGTCGCCATCCCGTCGATCATGATCTACAACGGCCTGACCCGGCGCGTCGATGTGCTGATGGGGCAATGGCGGGCGCTTAAGGGTCTGTGAGATGAAGCGCTTCGACCAGATCAATGTCATCCCCTTCATCGACATCATGCTGGTGCTCCTGGCCATCGTCCTCACCACGGCTACCTTCGTGGCTCAGGGGCGCATCCCGCTGCAATTGCCGGAGGCCAAGCACGCCGCCTAGCCTGCCAACGAGAAGCCGATGGAGATCAGCATCGATGAGGCGCGCAAGGTCTACCTTGGTGGGGCCCCCGTGCATCTGATCGAGTTGGATCAGCAACTCGCCCATACTGCGCGCGAGCAGGCCATCCTCCCGCGCGTGGACGCCGGTGTGCCTTTCAGCGACTTCGTCCAGGTACTCGACCTTGCTGCAGAAATACCATCTTCAGCGGGTGAGGATCGTCACAGTGCGTAAGGGGTGAGGACAACAGAGAAACGAGCGCGCCCGGCTTGGATCACTTCGCTGGCTATCCACGGGGTGTTGGTCGCCGCCGTGGCCTGGTGGCTGGCGGAGCATTCCGGTTTGGCCTTCGTGTCGGCCACGCCGGTGCCGCTCCAGCTTGCGATGTTCCAGGCTCCCGCGCAGGTCGAGCCGCCGCCCGCGGCCGAGCCGACACCCGTGCAGGAAGCTTCCCCGTCGCCGACACTGCCCGAACCTGCGCCCGCAGCCGTTCCCGTCGAGCCTCCGGCGCCTAAGCCGGTCCCGGTACAGCCCAGACCGGCCAAGGCCGCACCTTCTAAGCCTGCCGCGTCAGTCGTCGAGCCAGTCCGAGCACAGCCGGTCGAGGCTGCCCCCGCTGCCGAGGCTCCCGTCGCCATTCAGTCACCGGCCCCCGCACCCGTCGTGCCGCCTCCGGCAGCGCAGCCGCTGATACCCGCGCCCGATCCTGCACTGGAGGACGGTTACCGCATCCGCATTCGCCAGGCGGTCGACGAGCACAAGTACTATCCGCGCATGGCGCGGCGTTTGGAGCTGGAGGGGCGGGTGGTGGTGGCCTTCACTGTGGAGGCGGATGGCCGACTGGTCGGGGTGCGGGTGATAGAGAGTTCAGGCAGCCCACTGCTCGACGAGGCCGCGCTTGAGGCCGTGCGCCAGGCCGCCCCGTTCCCGCCCTTCCCGGACGGGGTCGAGCGCCGACAGTGGGACTTCACCCTGCCGTTGTCGTTCTCGCTCGATTCGTAGCCCGCGGGCGCATTCCCTAACCAATCGTGGATCATGGCTGACGCAGGCCGCAGTGGCGTCGGGCCTGAAGAGCGCCGATCAGGTGCGCGAAC
>JARJMX020000212.1 GCA_029335925.2 Gammaproteobacteria bacterium | reverse complement strand
CACTGGAGGACGACATGCAGACCCTCAGCCAGGAGCTGGGTGAGACCCTGCATCGTCCGAGCTTCGGCGGTGACACCACGCCCGCACCCTCCGGCACCAAGCAAGCATGACGGACAAGAACGCCAACATCCCCGATCCCGGCCTGTCGGAGGGCATGAAGGGGTTCATTGTGCACCTGATCGAACTGCGCGACCGCCTGTTGCGCGCTGTGCTGGCCATCATCGTACTCATGGTGATGCTATTCCCTTGGGCCAGCGAGCTGTTCCACGCCTTTGCCACGCCGGTGTTGAACAGCCTGCCCGAAGGTCAGAACATGATCGCCACCGGTGCCATCTCACCGTTCTTCATCCCGCTGAAGCTGGCTGCGCTGGCTGCCGTCTTCATCGCCATGCCCTACCTGTTGTATCAGCTGTGGGCCTTCATCGCCCCCGGGTTGTACCAGCATGAGCGTCGGCTGGCCATACCGCTGATCGTGTCCAGCTCCGTGCTGTTCTACATTGGCACAGGCTTCGCCTACTTTATCGTCATCCCGGCGGTGTTCCACTTCATGAGCATGTTCGCACCGGAAGGGGTGTCGTTCATGCCGGATATCGGCAACTACCTCGATTTCTCACTCACCCTGTTCTTCACCTTCGGCCTCGCCTTCGAGGTGCCGGTGGCCGTCGTCCTGCTCTCCTTGATTGGCGTGGTCACCCCCGACCAGCTGGCCGAGAAGCGTCGCTACGCAATCCTGGTGGCCTTCATCATTGGCGCCATCTTCACCCCGCCCGACATTCTCTCCCAGTTCATGCTCGCCATCCCCGTATGGATGCTGTACGAGCTGGGGATCCTTATCGCGCGCATGATGCTGCGCGACAAGGCCAAGCACGCCAAGGAAGAAGAGGCCGAGGAACAGGACCTGCTGCCTACTGCGGTCACCGCCGCAACCCTCCCGGCGACCGCCGGTGACAACGACCAGCCGCCTGCGCCGAAGGGTGAAGCCGCCTTCCGCCCACTCACCGCGGATGAGATGGACGATGAGCTGGCACGCGCCGAGGAGGAGGAGCGCCGACTCAATCAGGGCACAAGCACGCCCCAAGACCCGGGCAAGAATCCAACCGAGCACCAGGAGGATGAAGCGCCCGAAGCCACACCACCGCACCTGCGCGATGACCGCACCACCTCGCTGCAGGACCCGGACCGCAAGGACTGAGGCTTCCCAAAGATCGAGGCGACTCACACCGTGGGTCGCCTTTGTTCTGGGCCTGCTCGCCCTGCCCAGCGGTGCCGAGCCATTGCGTAATGCCCTCGCCGGCACAACATCTCCCTACCTCGCCATGCATGCGGACGACCCCGTGGCCTGGCAGACCTGGTCCGCGGACACCCTCGCGCGTGCCCGTACGGAGGACCGCCTAATCTTGGTGTCCAGCGGCTTCTTCGCCTGCCACTGGTGTCACGTCCTGCAGCAAGAAAGCTTCCGCGACCCCGCTTTTGCCGCCCTCCTTAACGCCGCCTTCCTGCCGGTCAAGGTCGACCGCGAGGCGGAACCTGCGCTGGACGCCGAGCTGCGCCGGGCCATGCAAGCCATCAGCGGGCGCGTCGGCTGGCCACTCAACCTGGTCCTCACCCCCGAGGGGGATCCGCTGTACGGCTTCGTCTATGCACCGCGCGCCGAGCTTATGGCTCGGCTGCAAAGACTGCGGGACCTTTGGCAGGCCAGCCCCGAGCGTCTGCAGACGCTTGCTAGGAGCACCAGCGAGGAACTGCGCCCGGTGCCTACCCCATCCAGCCCCATCGCGCCCGCCGAGGCCCGCCAGCTGCTGCGCGAGGCCTTGCTGGCCGAGGCCGACCGGCTCGCCGGCGGTTTCGGGTACGGCGCCAAGTTTCCGCATGCACCGCGACTGCTGGCCGCACTACGCCTGATCGAACAGCAGCGCGACGAGGAACTGGCAGAATTCCTTGCAACCACGCTCGAGGCCATGGCCCAGGGCGGCCTGCGTGACTCACTCGGCGGCGGCTTCTTCCGCTACACCATCGACCCCGACTGGCAGCTGCCCCATTTTGAGCAGATGCTGATCGACCAGGCCCTGCTGGCCCGCGTTTACCTTCGGGCCGGCCGCCTGTTTAGACGTCCGGATCTGAGCGCGGTCGGTCACGACCTGATCCGGGTGATCCTGCGCGACTTTGCCCATCCCTCCGGTGGCTTCGTCGCCGCCATCTCAGCCCTGGACGCCAAGGGCGTGGAGGGTGGGGGCTACCTGTGGGATGACGCAGCGCTCACCGCCGTGCTGGACGGCCCACAGCTGGAGGCCGCCCGTCGCTGGACTTGGGTTGGGCATGAGACCTGGGGATCGGGTCGTCTGCCCTTGCGCCTTGGTGGAGAGACCGCCGACCACCAGGCCATCGCCCTGCTCACGGCCGCCCGCCCGCGCCCGGTGCACCCGCGGGACGAGCAGATCCCTCTTGCAGCCAATGGTCAGCTGCTCGTGACCCTGGCTAAGGCCTGCCAAGCAGGGCTCGCCCCGGCCTGTGCCGCCGCCCGGGAGCTGGCCCGGCAGCTGCGAGGCCTTCCCCTCCAATCCATTGAAGAGTTGCAGGCCGCCGTGAGCCTCGCTGCCGGTCTGGCTCGCTGGGGTCAGGTTCAGGGCAGCGAGGAGGACCTGGCCCGCGCCCGCGCCCTCCTCCGGGCTGCCGCGCAAGACTTTGGCGGAGGGCATGGCTGGCAGCTCAGTCGCCGTCCGTTGCCCCCGTGGAGCGGACGCACGATCGAGCTGGCCGATGACGAATACCCCTCCGCCAGCGCGCAGTGGATGGAACTGGCGGACGTGCTTGGCGTCCAGCCTGTCCAGCCGGGCGGCATCGGCATTGAAGCCCGGCGTACGCCGCTCCAGCACGCCACTGCCCTGGCCTGGATAACTACCGCGCCCCCGCGGCAGCGCGAATGAGGTGACTGACCCCTGCTCGGGGTGTCCTCTTATCTGTTATAGTAAATAATTTGATTTCATTGACCTGATAGCCGCCTCCGCATTGCAATGTCTAGCTCATCCATCGCCCCCCGCCGCCCTGTCATCCTCGTCATCCTCGACGGCGTCGGCGTCAACCCGAGCCGCGAAAACAATGCCGTCGCCCTCGCACGCACGCCCCGGCTCGACGAATTCTTCGCCAGCTATCCACATACCGTGATCGAGGCCTCCGGTCGTGCCTGCGGCCTGCCGGACGGGCAGATGGGCAATTCAGAGGTCGGTCACCTGACCCTCGGCTGCGGCGACATCCACCGGCAGGATCTGGTACGCATCGACGACGCGATTGCCGACGGCAGCTTCTTCGAGGTTCCGGCGCTGGTGATGGCGGCGCAGAAATCGGCCAAGAACAACCGCCCCCTGCACCTGGTCGGCCTGGTCTCCGACGGCGGCGTACACAGCCACGTCAACCATCTGCTGGCGCTGATCAAGCTCGCCAAGGAACAGGGTGCTCGCCCGCTGGTGCATATGTTCACCGACGGACGCGACACCGCGCCCAAGAATGCGATCAGTTATCTGGCCGGGGTAGAAGCCGCACTGGCGGAGGCCGGCGGCGCCATCGCCACGATCTGCGGCCGCTACTACGCCATGGACCGCGACCAGCGCTGGGAGCGCACCTTCAAGGCCTGGAATGCCATCGTCCACGGTCAGGGCAAACGTGCCAGCGATGCGCGCAGCGCCATCGAGCAAGCCTATGCCGAAGGTAAGACCGATGAGTTTATCGAACCGATCATTCTCCCGGCCTGGACTGCGCCGCACGCCGATACCGACGGGCTGATCTTCTTCAATTTCCGCAACGACCGCCCGCGCCAATTGGCCGAGGCGCTTGGCCAGAAGGGCTTCACCGGCTTCGAACGCTTCGAATTCGACCCGCTCACCGTCACCTGCCTGACCGAGTACGACCCGCGCTTCCTCTCCCCCATCGGCTTCCCGCCGGAGCGTCCGGACGTAACCCTGGCCGAGGTCATCAGCCAGGCCGGCTACAAACAGTTCCACTGCGCCGAAACCGAGAAATACGCACACGTCACCTTCTTCTTCAACGGCGGCAAGGAGCAGCCTTTCGCCGGTGAAGACCGCGTGATGGTGCCCTCGCCCAAGGTCGCTACCTACGACCTCAAGCCAGAGATGAGTGCCGCCGAGGTGGCGGATGCCACCATCGCCGCCATCCGGAAGAATGAATACGCCTTCATCCTGGTCAACTTCGCCAATGGCGACATGGTCGGTCACACGGCCGTCCGCGAGGCCGTGATCGCCGCCGTCGAGGCCGTCGACACCCACGTCGGGCGCGTGGTGGATACCGCCGTCGAGGCAGGCTACAGCGTCATCATCACCGCCGACCACGGCAACTGCGACGAGATGGTCGACCCGATCACCCGCGAACCACACACCCAGCACACCATCTACCCTGTGCCCTGCATCATCATCGACGAGCAGCCCTGGCGCCTGCGCACCGGCGGCGGCATCGCCAACATCGCCGCTACTGTACTCGAGCTTATGGGCCTGCCGGTACCGAAGAAAATGCAACGTTCGCTGCTGCTCGGCCCAGTTCAGCGGACGAACTGACTTTCGGTAACAGGGCCGCGAAAGCCCGCCACGCATCGTACCTCGGCGGGCTTTGTTTTTTTTGCAGCGCGGGCAACAAAAAAGGGAGCCGGCGGCTCCCTTATTGTTGTCCCACAGGGGTGGTCCTGACCGGCCCCTCAGGGCATGGGTCTTACAGCGAAGCGAGATAAGCGCTCAGGTCAGCGATGTCGCCATCCGACAAAGCGGCGGCGTTCGGCGCCATCATCGCGCTGTTCGGGCCGACGGTCTCACCCGCACGGTACTTCTTGAGCTTGGCCGCCAGGTCGGCCGCAGACTGGCCAGCCACTTTCGGGAACATGCCCTGGCCCTCGCCGTTCGCGCCGTGACAGGCCGCGCAGGTGGCGTACTTGGCCTTGCCAGCGGCTACGTCACCCGCCGCGGCTGCGGCCGGAGCGGCCGGAGTGGCGGCGGCGCCACCGACGGAGGCGCTGTGCGCGGCCAGGTTGGCGATGTCTGCGTCCGACAGGTTGGCCGCATTCGGCGCCATCATGGAGGTCATCGGGCCGACCTGCTCGCCGGCGCGATACTTCTTCAGCTTGCCCTCGACATCCGAGGCGGACAGGCCGGCAAGCTTCGGGAAGACGCCGGAGCCCTCGCCGTTCGCGCCGTGACAGGCCGCGCAGGTGGCGTACTTGGCTTGGCCTGCGGCGGCATCACTTGCCGCAGCAGCTGCGGCAGGCGCAGCGGCAGGCGCAGCCGCCGCCGGAACTTCGGCGACCGGGGTTGCCGGTGCGGCCGGTGCCGTCATCACCTGACCCTTGGTACTGCCTCGCTCGATCGTGTTCATCAGCGACTTCGCCATGTAACCGACCACGATCAGCAGGAGCACCACGCCAAGGGCAGTGACGACCTTGGCCATCGAGTCCACTTTCACATCATGCTGGGCCATGAAAAAATCCTCGTTGTTTTTAAATCCGCGAAATGGCGCATCGGACGCCATTTCCCTTTAAAAAAATTATAGGCCCACCGCATCCAGGCGGGACAATAAAAAAATGGACGGATCGATTAGATAGGAGGTATCCTTTTGTATCCTAAGCGCCCGTAGCTCAGCTGGATAGAGCGCTGCCCTCCGGAGGCAGAGGTCTGGGGTTCGAATCCCTACGGGCGCGCCACTTCTTCCGAACATCCCCTCACTCGGCGCCATCAGGCCGTGATGCTCGGTGCGCACAATCCTCCTCGCGCGCCTGTTTGTTCCCACGATGCGATTTGTCCTGCGCCCCGTGCCTTGCCGGAGCGTCTTTTCGTGGCACCTGCTCCAGGCCCGCCCCGGATTCGCGCTCGCGCCACAGGGGCTTCGCCGCGACCTCGCAAGGTGGGGCGGCCTCATGGCGATACTCGCGGCGCTCCTGGAAGCGCGACACGCCTTCGCCATCTCCCCACAGGCGCTTCACATCGCCCCCGCCACGCGGGCGGGGCTCGTGAAGCATTCTCAATGCGCTATTGTTATGCTCCCCCTGACGGAGCAAAAAAAGGAGGCGTTAAGACTGGTTGCAAGCCCCCCCGCCACTGGCGCCGCTTCGGGCTACACCCTGCGCGCCACCCGCAGCGCATGTGAGAAATCAACCGATTATAGGCAGCATCAGCCACAGGCGCGGCGATTGGCGAAGGAAGGCCATCTCCGTATTATCCAGGCTGGTGCGATGGCACCAGAGATGGCATCCAGGGGGCAATTCTCATCGCAGCAGCAGGGTAGGAATGGTCGACGAGCGAAGTATCTCGGTTGTCTTGCTGCCGAACAGCAGGCTGCGCAGCCGTGAGTGACCGAACGCACCCATGATCAGCATATCAATGGACTGCGCTTTCACCGTCTTGGCAATGATGCTTTCCGCATCGCCGGGAATCAGCAAAGCGGTCACCTCGAAGCCTGCCGCTTCCAAGGTGGTCTTGGCCCAATCACGCTGCTTGGCGGCATCCGAACTTTCCTTGCCAGCCATCAGAAGATAGATCGGCAGACCACGGAACAGCGGGCTGCCCGCAACCATTTCGACACCCTTTCGGGTAACCGTGCCACCATCGAAGGCGATCATCACGCGCTGCGGTTCCTTGAAGCCCTCTGTCACCGTCAGGATCGGTCTGTGCAGGGCGCGCACGATGCGCTCGACGTTGCGGCCGAGGTCGCGTTGGGTAGTCTCTGCGGCTTCGCCACGGCGACCTAAAACCAGCAGGCGCACGCCCTCAGCCTGCTCTACAAGCGTTTCCTCCAGTTCGCCATGCCGCTGACGAACATCGACCAATGGGGCCCCAGCAGCCATCGCCCGCTCGCGCAGTCGGTTGAGGAAGAGGCGGCCTTGTTCGCGGGCATGCTTGATGCGGGCCTCGTCTTCGGTGGAGAGCTTAGCCAGCAGATGTTCCTGAGCGTCGATGCCAATGGCACCGCTGTGATCCTCGCCCGATCCCAACTCGGGGTGGCGGTCGATGACGTGCAGGAACTCCAGTGGCGCATCCATGCGCCGAGCGGCCCAGGCAGCGTAGTCGGCCACGTAATCGGCGAAGCGGGATTGATCCACGCAGGCCAGCACTTTGTTTTCGTTCTTCATGATCCGGCTTCCTCTCAGTGGCCCATCAACATGTCTTCGGCACCGTCTTTGTCATGTATGGCGAACTTGTCCACCAGCGTGGCGCTGGCTTCGTTCAAGCCGATGACTTCCACCTCAGTGGCTTCACGGCGGAACTTGATGACCACCTTGTCCAGGGCGCTGACGGCGGTGATGTCCCAGAAGTGGGCATTGCTCACGTCGATGCGCACCTTCTCGATGACTTCCTTGTAGTCAAAGGCATTGATGAAACGATCCGCCGAAGCGAAGAACACCTGACCGGTGACGATGTACCTGCGCACGCGCCCCTCGTCCTCGATGCGGGAGGTGACGCGCAAAATCTGCCCCACCTTATGGGCGAAGAAAATGCCGGACAGCAGCACGCCGACCAACACCCCTTTGGCCAAGTCGTGAGTACTGACCGTCACCACCACGGTGGTCAGCATCACGATACTGGAGCTTTTGGGGTGCTCACGCAGGTTGCGAATGGAAGCCCAGTTGAAGGTACCGATGGACACCATGATCATCACCGCAACCAAGGCCGCCATCGGGATCTGCGCGACCCAGTCGCCGATGAACACCACCATCAACAACAGGAACACCCCGGCCGCCAGTGTGGAGAGTCGGCCACGACCCCCCGACTTCACATTGATGACCGACTGGCCGATCATCGCGCAACCGGCCATCCCCCCCAGGAAGCCCGAGGCGATATTGGCAATACCCTGCCCTATGCATTCGCGGTTTTTGTTGCTGTTGGAATCGGTTAGCTCATCGACGATGGAAGCCGTCATCATGGATTCCAGCAGACCAACGACCGCTAAAGTGGCCGAGACCGGGAAGATGATCGCCAACGTTTCGAAGTTCAGCGGCACATCCGGCAGCAGGAACACCGGCAGGCTGTCGGGCAGCTGGCCCATATCGCCCACGGTGCGAATATCGAGATCGAAAACAATTGCAACACCAGTCAGCACGATGATGGCCACCAGCGGCGACGGCACCGCTTTGGTGATATAAGGAAAACCATAAATGATGCCCAGGCCCGCTGCCGTCATGGCGTAGACGTGCCATGTCACATTGGTCAGCTCGGGCAACTGCGCCATGAAGATCAGGATGGCCAGCGCATTGACGAAGCCCGTGATGACCGAACGCGAGACAAAACGCATCAGGGCGCCGAGCTTAAGCCAGCCCGCGATGACTTGGAGTACGCCCGTCAGCACCGTAGCAGCCAGCAGATATTGCAAGCCGTGCTCCTTGACCAGTGTGACCATCAGCAGCGCCATCGCACCCGTCGCAGCAGAAATCATGCCGGGGCGGCCACCCGCAAAGGCAATCACCGTGGCGATACAGAACGAGGCATAAAGCCCCACCTTGGGATCGACGCCCGCAATAATCGAAAAGGCGATGGCCTCGGGGATGAGTGCCAGCGCGACGACGAGGCCCGCGAGCAGGTCGTTTCGGACATTGGATAACCAATCCTGGCGTAAGGATTTCATCATTCTTCTATTCCGTGGTGGTTGCCAGCCAGTGGCAGCGGTTGGGACGAACGTAGGTGTGTCTTTCCGGCCAGCGGGATAGAGAACGAACCCCGAGCGATCCGGACCAGCAAGACGCAGTGAATTGGGTGTGCAGCCTCGTGCAAGCGTGGTGTGCGTTGAAGTTGGCTCGCAGCAAGAAAGAGACTTACACGGTTAGGAACTCCGAGAGTAGCTTGCTGATTTTTTTGCAATTCTATCTACTTTGTGGCAGTGCAGCAACGCTGACTGAGCGAACACCGCGCCAGACCCGTGCACTCCCGTTAAATCAGGCGGATTTGGCTCATCAACTCATCCAGGCTCGCCTCGCTAAGTAGATGTCGGCGATGCGACATACGCCCGCCTCGCGCAACATCTTGCGATCGATCACCGTCACGGCAGATGGTGACTCGTCCAGCCGCTGCGGCAGGCGGCTCGGGCGATCGTAAGCTCAGGCTCGAGCGCGGCCGCAAGGAGGGCGCTGGCCGGAGCAAGCAACACAGGCAGGGTCAGGAGGGGAAAGAGCGGACGCATCGGCGGGTCGTTTTTTGCTGATATCCTGCGCCAAGACGCCCCCGGTAAAGGTTCCCCCCATGCAGGAAATCCGCATCCCCGTCGGCATCAGCAGCTGCCTGCTTGGCGAAGCGGTCCGCTTCGATGGCGGCCACAAGCGCGATAACTACATCATCCACACCCTCGGCCAGTTCTTCCACTTCATACCGTTCTGCCCGGAGGTGGCGATCGGTTTGGGCATCCCGCGCCAGACCCTGCGCTTGGTACGAGTCAACGGCGAGGTGCGGGTGCTCGGCAATAAAGACCATGCACTGGACGTCACCGACGCCCTGCGCGCCAGCGGCACCGAACAGGCGGCGAAGCATCCCGAGCTGTGCGGCTACATCCTCAAAAGCAAGTCGCCGAGCTGCGGCATGGAGCGGGTGTCCCTGTACGACGGCTGGTCGAACAATCGCCCGCCGGAGAAAAAGGGCGTGGGCCAATTTGCAGAGGTCTTTATGGCTGCGCGCCCAGAAATACCTTGCGAAGAAGAAGGTCGCCTCGGTGACCCGGTGCTACGGGACAACTTCATCACCCGCGTCTTCACCCTGCACCGCTGGCGCCGCATGGTGCATGATGAGGGGCTGAGCGCCGCTGCCCTGCTCGACTTCCACACCCGCCACAAGCTCCTGCTGCTGGCGCATCACCCGCAGAGCTACACCGACCTCGGCCGGCTGCTCGCCAACCTACGCCATGCCGACCTTGACACCCTGGGGCGCGACTATCTGCTCATCCTCATGCGCGGCCTCAAACACATCGCCAGCCGCGGCAAGAATGCCAACGTGCTCCAGCACCTGGTCGGCTACCTGCACAACGAGCTGGACGGTGGCGACCGCGAGGAGCTGGCGCGGGTCATCGACGACTACCGCGAAGGTCGGGTGCCGCTGATCGTGCCGATTACCCTGTTGCGCCACCACTTCCGCCGTCACCCGCACCCCTACGTAGCCGGCCAGGTCTACCTCGAGCCTCACCCACCGGAGCTCATGCTGCGCAACGGAGTGTGATCCTCATCCCTGCGCGGGGGTGATCGTCTTGCGCATGCGGTGGGTCAACAGAATCAGCGAAAAGAACAGCGCGCTGATCACGCCCAGCACCAGCAGCACCCACACTTCGTGTGGCGTCGTCTCGAGCAGGATCAGCTTGCGCAACAAGACGACGAAACCGACCTCGAGGAAGGTCAGCGCGTAGCGGAAGCTGTCGTTGATGAACAACGAGCGCACGATCGCCAGCACAATGAGGGTGAACAGAGCGTCATTGAGGATGGCCTGCACCGGATGGAAGTCGGGCGCGCCGAGCTGCGGCAGGTAGGCCATGAGCTTGCCGCCGAGCCCCAACAGGCAGGTCGCCAAGTAAAGGATCATGAACACCATCAAAGCCAGACGCAGGCCCGCAACCACTTGGCGCAACAGGGCTTCGAAACGATCGAGCATGAACGGGGTAACCCTTACAGGAAAAAAGTTAATTCTAGCAGGCAAGCCCACCTGCGATGCCAAAGATATCCAGTCGTGCCACACAGAAGCCATCCTCGCCGCAAAGCCCGCCAAGCGGCTACGACAGCGTAGAATGTCCACATGAGCCGCTCCCTTCTTAAGTCCACCGCCGTGATCAGCACGATGACGCTGATCTCACGCATCCTTGGTTTTGTCCGCGACATCGTCTTCGCCCGCCTGTTTGGCGCCTCAGCCGCAACCGACGCCTTTTTTGTGGTCTTCAAAATCCCCAACTTCCTGCGCCGCCTGTTCGCCGAAGGCGCCTTCCAGCAGGCCTTTGTGCCGGTGCTGGCGGAGTACCGCGAGAAGCGCAGCCAAGAGGAGATGCTCGACTACATTGCCCATGTCGCCGGTACCCTGGGCGCGGTGCTGCTGCTGGTGACGACGATCGGTGTCGCTGCCGCCCCCCTCCTGTTGCTGCTGTTCGCCCCAGGTTTCACGGGAAACCCCGAGCAGATGGCGCTGGCGGAGACCATGCTGCGTATCGTTTTCCCCTACCTGTTCTTTATCTCGCTGACTGCCTTCGCCAGCAGTCTGCTTAACAGCTTCGGCCGGTTCGCCATCCCTGCGCTTACCCCGGTGTGGCTCAACATCGTGCTGATCGGTGCGGCCTTTCTCGGCGCCCACCATGCAAAGGAGCCCCTGATCGTGCTCTCCTGGGGGGTGTTTGTCGCCGGCGCGGTGCAGCTTTTCTTTCAGCTGCCCTGGCTGTGGCGCATGGGCCTACTGCCAAGACCCAGGATTGCTCGCTGTCACGCGGGCGTGAACAAGACCCTGAGGCTCATGCTGCCAGCGATCTTCGGCTCGTCGGTCACGCAACTGAATCTCTTGATCGACACCATCCTCGCCTCCTTCCTGATCGCAGGCTCCGTGTCTTGGCTGTACTACTCGGACCGGCTGGTGGAGTTCCCGCTCGGCATGTTCGGCGTGGCACTCGCCACCGTCATCCTGCCCAAGCTCTCGCGCGAGCATGCCGCAAACTCGGGTACCGACTTCAACCAGACCCTCGACTGGGGCCTGCGCCTGACCGTGCTGCTCGCCCTGCCGGCTACCGTAGGGCTGATCCTGCTGGCCGGTCCCCTGCTCGCCACCCTGTTCCAGCACGGCGAGTTTTCCGCCCACGACACCGCCATGGCCCAGCTTGCCCTGATCGCTTACAGCCTCGGCCTGCCCGGCTTTCTGCTGATTAAGGTGCTGGCCCCCGGCTTCTATGCGCGGCAGGATACCACCACCCCGGTGAAGATCGGCCTCCGCGCAGTGCTCGCCAACCTCGCCTTCAAGGCGGCCGTGGTGGTGCCGATGATCCTGCTTGCGATCCCCGGCGCCCATGCCGCGCTGGCCGCCGCCACCGCCTTCGCCGCCTCGCTCAATGCCTTCTGGCTGTACCGCGCCCTGCGCGGAAGCGCCGTCTACCAACCCAGCCGTCAGTGGCGCAAACTGGCCCTGCAGGCCGGTGGGGCCACCCTGGGCATGGGAGGATTCCTGTTCCTGCTCACCCCCGAGCTTGCCGCCTGGTCCGTCATGCACGGCAGCCAGCGCGCCCTGTGGCTCGTCGGCCTCGTGCTCGGCGCGGCCGCGGTTTATGGCATCCTGCTCATCGCTCTCGGCCTGCGGCCGCGCGACCTGAAGCGGGAGGAGACGACATGGAGCTGATCCTTGGGGGGGCGGCCCGCAGACATCCTGCGGCTACACCGACAGGCAGCGCCGTAACCATCGGCAATTTTGACGGCCTCCACCTCGGCCATCAGGCCCTGATGCAGAGGCTGGATGATGTGGCCAGGACCGAAGGCCTCCGGCGCGTGGTGCTGACCTTCGAGCCCTTGCCGCGCGAGGTCTTTTCTCCGACGCCCGTGCCGCGCCTGATGAGCCTGCGCGAGAAGGCCGCCTGGCTCGCTGCTTCCGGACTCGTCGATGAGCTGCGCATCCTGCGCTTCAACTCCGCTCTCGCCACCCAGCCCGCTGAGGACTTCGTGCGTGACATTCTGGTCGGGAAACTCCACGTCCGCCATGTCCTGATCGGTGACGACTTCCGCTTCGGCTATGCGCGGCGCGGCGACTTCACTCTGCTGCAGCGGATGGGCGCGAAGCACGGCTTCTCGGTCGAGTCCACCCCGCAGGTCATGCAGGACGGCGAACGCATTTCCAGCACCCTGGTGCGCGCCGCCCTCAGCGAAGGGAGACTGGATGACGCCGCCCGCCTGTTAGGACACCCCTACAGCCTGTGCGCCCGTGTCACTCACGGCGACAAACGCGGCCGCCTGCTCGGTTTCCCCACCCTCAACCTGCCACTGGGACGCAAGCACTTCGCCCTGCATGGGGTGTACGCCGTCGAGATCCTCGGCCTCACCGACCGCCCCCTGCCCGGCGTCGCCAACGCCGGCATCCGCCCTACCGTCGGCGGGCTGACACCGCGTGTCGAGGCTCATATCTTCGACTGGTCGGGCGATGCCTATGGCCAACGGGTGGAGGTGCGCTTCCGCGCCTTCATCCGCGAGGAGCGGCGCTTCACGAGCCTGGACGAACTGGTCAAGCAGATCGCCAAGGACGCCGCAGCGGCACGGGATCTTCTTACTGGCAAGATCAAGGCAAATCGGAAATAATCCGGACTCATTTGTTTCTTATTTTCCCGCGTCTTCCCATGTCCAAAGACACCGCCAGCGAATCCCTCTACAAGGCCACGCTCAACCTGCCGGAAACCGACTTCCCCATGCGCGGCAACCTGCCGCAGCGCGAACCGGAAATACTGGCCCGCTGGCAGGAGAAAAACCTGTACGGACGCATCCGCGAGTCCTGCGCCGGTCGGCCAAAATTCGTGCTGCACGATGGTCCGCCCTACGCCAACGGCGACATCCACCTCGGCCACGCCGTCAACAAGGTGCTCAAGGACATCATTGTCAAGAGCAAGACCCTGGCAGGCTTCGACGCGCCGTACGTGCCAGGCTGGGACTGCCACGGCCTGCCGATCGAGCTGCAGGTGGAGAAAAAACTGGGCAAGGCGGGCGATAGGGTAAGCGTGCGTGATTTCCGCAACGCCTGCCGCGCCTATGCCGCGGACCAGGTGGAACGCCAGAAGGCGGACTTCATGCGACTGGGCGTGCTGGGCGATTGGGACCACCCCTACCTGACCATGGACTACAAGTTCGAGGCCGACATCCTACGCGCCCTCGGCAAGATCATCACCAACGGCCACCTGGTGCAGGGCCAAAAGCCGGTGCACTGGTGCGTGGACTGCGGCTCCGCGCTGGCCGAGGCCGAGGTGGAGTACCAGGACAAGACCTCGGATGCCATCGACGTGCGCTTCCAGGCGGTCGATCAAGCCGCCTTTGAAAGCGCGTTGCGCGCGGAAGGCAGCGGCCCGATCGAGGTCATCATCTGGACCACCACCCCCTGGACCCTGCCCGCCAACCAAGGCGTGGCACTCAACGGCGAGCTGGACTATGTGCTGGTGCAGGCTAAGGACGCGCGTCTGCTGCTGGCCGAGGCGCTGGTCGAGGCCACCCTCAAGCGCTACGGGCTGGAAGGCGCGGCCATCGTTGGTCGCGGCAAGGGCGCCGTGCTCGAGGGCCTCAAGCTTAAGCATCCCTTCCTTGAGCGCCAGGTGCCGATCATCCTCGGCGAGCATGTCACCACAGACGCTGGCACCGGCGCGGTCCACACCGCCCCCGGCCATGGCCAGGAGGACTATGTCGTCGGCAGCCGCTACGGTCTGCCGGTGGACAACCCAGTGGACGATTTTGGGCGCTTCAAGCCAGGCACCCCCTTTGTCGAGGGGCTGCACGTAAGCAAGGCCAACTCGGTCATCATTGAGCTTCTGCGCGAGCGTGGCCGCTTGCAGCACGCCAGCAAACTCAACCACAGCTTCCCACACTGTTGGCGGCATAAAACCCCGCTGATCTTCCGTGCCACCCCGCAATGGTTCATTGGCATGGACGTGAACGGCCTGCGTGCCAAGGCGCTGGAGGCTATCAAGGCGACCCGCTGGGTGCCCGAGTGGGGCGAGAACCGCATCACCGCGATGGTCGAGGGGCGCCCAGACTGGTGCATCTCCCGCCAGCGCACCTGGGGCGTGCCTATCGCCCTGTTCGTGCACAAGGACAGCGGTGCGCTGCACCCGCGCACCCCGGAACTGATCGAACAGGTCGCCCAGCGCATAGAATCGGGCGGCGTGGATGCCTGGTTTGAACTCGATGCGGCAGAACTCTTGGGCGAGGAGGCCGCGCAGTACCGCAAGGTCAACGACACCCTGGATGTATGGTTCGACTCCGGCGTGACCCACTTCGCCGTGCTGGCCCAGCGGCCCGAGCTGCATGACCCAGCCGACCTATACCTGGAGGGCTCCGACCAACACCGAGGCTGGTTCCAATCCAGCTTGATGACCGCCATCGGCATGCATGGCCGCGCCCCGTACCGGCAAGTGCTGACCCACGGCTTCACCGTGGACGCGCAGGGGCGCAAGATGTCCAAATCGCTCGGCAATGTCATCGCCCCTCAGAAGGTGATCAACAGCCTTGGTGCGGACGTGCTGCGCCTATGGGTGGCCTTCAGTGACTACCGCGGCGAGATCACGGTCTCTGATGAGATCCTCAAGCGCGCAGGCGATGCTTACCGCCGCATCCGCAACACCGCCCGCTACCTTTTGGCTAACCTGAAGGACTTCAAGCCTGAGGATGCCGTGCCGTTCAAGGAGATGCTGCCGCTGGACCAGTGGGCGGTCGATCAGGCCGCGCGCCTGCAGGACGAGATCCTCGCCGCGTATGAAGCCTACAACTTCCACCAGGTCGTCCATGCCGTGCACAACTTCTGCTCGGTGACCCTAGGCGGCTTCTACCTGGACGTGACCAAGGACCGCCAGTACACCTGCCAGGCGAACTCGCGCGCCCGCCGCTCCAGCCAGACCGCGCAGTGGCACATCCTCGAGGCCCTCACGCGCTGGATCGCGCCGATTACGAGCTTCACCGCCGAGGAGCTATGGGGCTATCTGCCGGGAGCGCGAGAAGAGTCCGTGTTCCTCACCACCTACACCACCAACCTTACGCGCCTGGACGAGCATGCCGAGCTCGGCCCTAAGGACTGGACACGCATCCTCGCCGTGCGCGATCCGGTGCTGGCCGTGCTCGAAGGGCTGCGCAAGCACGGCACCATCGGCGCCAATCTTGATGCCGAGGTGGACATTTATGCCGATGATGCTACCCTCACCGTGCTCAGGAAGCTGGAGGATGAGCTGCGCTTTGTGCTCATCACCTCCTATGCCCGCGTCCACCCGCTCGCCGCACGCCCGCCCGAGAGCACCGTGGTGGACATCGACGGCGGACGGATTGCTATCACCGCTAAGGCCAGCCTGCACCCCAAGTGCGTGCGCTGCTGGCACCACCGCGAGGACGTGGGCCGCCACCCCGCCCACCCCAAGCTGTGCGGACGCTGTGTGGAGAATATCGAGGGCGCGGGCGAGACCCGCCGCTTCGCATGAGCCCGATCCTCAAACGCGGTCTCGGCCTGGCTTTGGCCGTCATCCTCCTCGACCAGGCCACCAAGCTGTGGGCGCGCTCGGCCCTGGGCTACGCCCAGCCGGTGCCCATCTTCCCTGGCTTCAACCTGACCCTGATGTACAACCCAGGCGCGGCGTTCAGCTTCCTGGGAGAGGCCTCCGGCTGGCAGCGCTGGTTCTTCTTGGCTCTCGCCGCCGGGGTCAGCGCCTGGCTCGTTGTGTGGATGCGCGGCCTGCAGGCCCACGAGCGCTGGACGGGCATCGCTCTCGCCCTGATCATCGGCGGGGCGCTGGGTAATGCCATCGACCGCGTCTGGCTTGGTTACGTAGTCGACTTCATCGACCTATACTGGCAGGGCTACCACTGGCCGGCCTTCAATATCGCCGACTCCGCCATCACCGTGGGCGCGGTGCTTCTGGCGCTGCTCATACTGTTCGAGAAGAAGGATAAACCCCATGGCTAAGATCCTCCCGGGCTGCCGGGTCAGACTTGCCTTCCGCCTCTCTCTTCCGGATGGTACCGAGATCGACGCGGCCTCCGAAGACGACCCGCTGGAGCTTTTGGTGGGCGATGGCACCATCAGCCCGGGGCTGGAGTTCGCCTTCCAGGGCATGCAGGCCGGCGAGCAGGGGCGCTTCGAGATCGCCCCCGGCACCGCCTTCCCCCTGCCCGATCTGGACAAGGTCTTCGTCCTGCCGACGGAGGATCTTGGTGCCGACTTCGTGCCGGAACCGGGCCAGTTCATCGAGTTCGAGCTGCCGAGCGGGGAAACCACGGCGGGCCGGGTCCTGGACCTGACCGAGGCGGGCCTAAAGG
>JARJMX020000197.1 GCA_029335925.2 Gammaproteobacteria bacterium | reverse complement strand
TTTTTCTCATCGGTCATATTACTAGATCAAGAGTCTCATTTTCGACTGCTCCTGGGCAAGGGTCTATTCTTCCTTATCATCTAAATCCCATCGGTCAAAATCCTCGTGCAAATATCTAACTCTAGCCGCCTCGTGAGCAACGGTCCATCCTTAGTTATCAGCTAAATCCCATCGGTCAAAATCCTCGGGCAGGTAACTCCATTTAACCGCCTCATGAGCAACGGTCCAGCCTTTGTTATCAGCTAAATCCCATCGGTCAAAATCATAGGGCAGGCATCTCCATTTCCATTTAACCGCCTCGTGGGCAACGGTCCAGCCCGCAGCGTCAGCCAATTCCCATCGATCAAAGTCTTTAGGTAGTATTCCTTTTCGTGCGGTTTCATGAGCGACGGTCCAGCCGTTCTTGTCGGCCAAGTGCCATTGGTCAAATCCTTGCGGTAAATGTTCGCCATCGGCCGCTGCATGAGCGACGGTACGACCATCTTGATCGGCCCAGTCCCAGTGATCAAAATTTTCCGGCAAGTGACCGTGCTTGGCGGCAATATGAGCCACGGTTTGCCCGTATTGGTCGGTCAAATTCCAATGGTTAAACCCCTCCGGCAAATGTCCAGACCTTGCAGCCTCATGGGCCACAGTCTGGCCGTGATTATCCGCCCATTGCCAATGCTGAAAATCTTTAGGTAGATGCCTATGGAACGCGGCCACATGAGCCACCGTTTTACCTTCGGAATCCCTCAATCCCCACTGATTGAAATCTTCAGGAAAGTACCCAAACTGTGCTACCACATGTGCTACGGTACGTCCTTTTTTATCAGCCAAGCCCCACTGGTCAAAGTTCTTGGGTAAGCAACGATGAGCAGCAGCCACGTGCGCGACGGTCCAGCCATCTTTATCCGCCCAATCCCAATGCTGAAAGTCCTTGGGCAAAATTCCACACTGCGCAGCCTCGTGGGCAACGGTCCAGCCGTTTTTATTGGCCAAGTCCCACTGATCAAACCCTTCGGGAATACATCTATACCGGGCAGCCACATGAGCGACGGTCACGCCCTGCTTGTTAGCTAAATCCCATTGGTTGAAGCCTTCCGGCAACCGCCCTTTACGGGCCATCTCAAAATACTTCTGAACGTTGTTATCCGTCATGAGTGATCTCCTGAAATTGAAAATTCAACACGACGGTGCATCACTTCGGTGGTTGTCATCCTTTTCAAGTAAATCCCATCGGTCAAAGTCCCAAGGCAAATGACCGTATTGTTCTGCGATCTGCGCGACGGTACGGCCAATCTTATCGGTCAAGTGCCATTGGTCAAACCCCTTCGGCAAATACCCATACTGCACGGCTTCGTGGGCGACGGTCCAGCCACGATGATCGGCCAGGTGCCATTGGTTAAAATCCTTGGGCAATCGCCAGCTTTCCGCAGCCGCATGGGCGACGGTCCAACCGGTGGAATTGGCCAAATCCCACCGATTGAACCCTTCCGGCAGACGCCCCCTTCTGGCAGCCACATGCGCCACAGTACGGCCGTATTGATCCGCCCAATCCCAATGCTGAAAGTCTTTGGGCAAACGTCCACGCCGTGCGACCTCGTGAGCGACGGTCCAGCCCTCGTGATCGGCCAAATCCCACCGATCAAACCCCTCGGGAAGATGACCATACTTGGCGGCGGCATGAGCGACCGACCAGCCTTCACGGTTAGCCCATTCCCAGTGTTGAAAATCCTTCGGCAAATGGCCATAGGCGGCAGCCGCGTGGGCCACGGTCACGCCATAGACATCCGCCCAATCCCAATGGCTAAAATCCGATGGTAAATACCCCCATCGGGCCGCCTCGTGGGCGACGGTCCAGCCACGATGATCGGCTAAATCCCATCGGCTGAATCCTTCCGGCAAGCGTCCCTCGCGGAGCATCTCGAAATACTTCTGAACGCTATTGTCCGTCATGAGTGATCTCCTAAGTTGCCCTATCCTCAGTGCCCATTTCAAAAAGATGCCCGAATTTTGGCCGCAAGCCTTTCCTTTGGAGTTAAGGGCTTGGGCGGCTGGAGCGGTTGGATGCGATGCTGCGGGGTGTAGCTTGCGCGGTGGTGGTAATCGGCCATGGCCTGCGTCCAGCCGGTGAGGATGGCCTCCACCACGCGCAGGGCATCCTCTTGGCTGTAGTCAGCGAAGGGTTTCTTAAGGCCGATGGAATCCACGATCTCAATCATGGACCTTAAGGCGGCCAGCATGGCCTGCTGTTCCTGCGACGTGAGGTTGTTCATGCTTCAGCGCGACTTTCGATTCCTGTGGGATGGCTTCCTTATGAGGCGCAGATGGAATCCCTCCTTGGTTTTTCTTCCAAGGATGTTACTTCCGCCTCAATAAGCCCCATCGCGCTTAACCACGCGAGGACTTTTATGGGGTCATAGCTGTAGATTCGTGACCCATCAAAATTGTCGCAAAGCCATTCCCCGCGCGGGAATTTAGGTGGCAATTTCTGCCCTTTCCGACGAACCAATGTCATGCGGGTTCCTGCGGCAAGGGCGCTCACAGCGTCCAAGGCCATTTCTTCGGGAGTCATCATCTGCTCTCTTTGTTGGAGGATTGACCACAAGGGCTTACGCCCGCCATCGCTTGCGTCCAGCCGGTGAGGATGGCCTCCACCACGCGCAGGGCCTCTTCCTTGCTGTAACGACTTAAGGGTTTTTCAAACCCGATGGAATCCACCGCCCCAATCCAATGGCGCAAGGCCGCAAGTCGGGCCTCATGCTCCTGCTCTGGGGATTCGATCACCAGAGCCTCCTTAAGGCTAGGGCGGGTTTTCAGCCATGCCACATAACGGGCATGAAAAGCCTCTTGGCAGGTCCGACTGCAAAAGACCCAATCTTTGGGATAAGCGCGCTCCTCCCCTGCTTTGAAGCGCAGGTCGGCATGGCGAAACCCCCGCGCTTGTCGGCGGCAGATCAGGCACTGTCCAGACATGGAATAGCGCCTTGGGGTTTCTTAAGCAGCTTCTTGATTTCCATAATCCGCTGCCTTGATTCTTCCCGAGTGATGGTTGTCTTTCCAAGGGGAGGCAAGCTACGCTTCGGGGAAGGTACCTCGGGCCACGCCCGCTTTTCGAGTTCCGCTTGAAGCGTGGCGATCCATCGATCTTTGATTCCGCCCCACGTCGCATTCCGCAGATCAAAAGCCCCGATGGACGCGGCGGCCCAGTACATGGCCGGGTGCGACCACTGGTCGTGTCCCGACTCGCGCAGGCGCATCTGCTCGACGGCCTCGTAAAAGGCCGACTCAAAATCCATCGACGGGCGGCAGGCCGATACAAATTCCGCAAAACTCGGCGGCCAAGGGAAGCGCGTGTAACAAGCCTTGATTCCCTTTTTGATGTCCTCCAGACCTAAACCTTCCTCAGCAAATCCCTCCGCCCAAGTTTCACGCCATTGGGCAATGGCCCGCTTATTGGGAAAAGCAGAGCGCCAACGGATCGGATACAGGCTGTCCAGACGACTGAAAAGATGATCCATGATGGACGCGCCCCCAAGCATGGGG
>JARJMX020000092.1 GCA_029335925.2 Gammaproteobacteria bacterium | reverse complement strand
TTGCCGGCTGTGGTCTTGCTCTTGGTGGCACTCCCCTGGCCGGTCGTGGCCTTGCGGCCGCGCGCCGGGGCGGCCTTGGCTTTGGCTAGCAGCTCCATGCACTCCAGTTCACTCAGGGACTTCGGATCCTTGTCCTTGGGGATGCGCGCGTTCTTCTCACCGTCGGTGATGTACGGCCCGTAGCGGCCGTTCAACACCTGGATGCCGGAGGTGAAGGTCTGGATGACGCGGTTGGCCTCGGCCAGCTGCTTGGCCTCGATCAGCTCCAAGGCCCGCTCGAAGGTCACGGTGTAGGGGTCGTCGTCCTTTTTGAGCGAGACGTAGTTATTGCCATATTTCACGTACGGCCCGAAGCGGCCGATGTTGACCTGCACCTCCTCGCCGGTCGGCAGCACGCCCAGGGTGCGCGGAAGCTGGAACAAGGCCAGCGCCTCGTCGAGGGTGATGGTGGCGATGCTCTGGCCGGGGCGCAGGGAGGCAAAGCGCGGCTTGTCCTCGTCCTCCTTGCTGCCGATCTGGACGAACGGGCCGAAACGGCCGAGGCGCACGGACACGGGCTTGCCGCTGGCCGGATCGAGGCCGAGTTCGCGCGCCTGGGTGACATCCTGGCGGCTGACGTTCTCGGCGACGTCCTTGACGCGCTCGATGAACGGCGACCAGAACGCTTCCATGACCGGCACCCAGTCTTTCTCACCGCGCGAGATGGCGTCCAGGTCGTCTTCGAGCTTGGCGGTGAAGCCGTAGTTGACGTACTGGGTGAAGTGCTCGGTCAGGAAACGGTTGACGATGCGCCCCACGTCCGTTGGCCTGAAGCGGCTGTTCTCCAGGTAGACATAGTCGCGCTCCTGGAGGGTGGAGCTGATGCTGGCGTAGGTGGACGGACGGCCGATGCCGTACTCCTCCAACGTCTTTACCAGGCTGGCTTCGGAGTAGCGTGGCGGCGGCTCGGTGAAGTGCTGCTCGGCGGCGATATCGGCGAGCGGGATGTGATCGCCCTCCTCCATCGGCGGCAGGCGGCGCTCGTCATCCTCACCGGTCGGCTCGTCCACATCCTCGCGATAGACGCGCATGAAACCGGGGTCGCGCACGGTGGAGCCGGTGGCGCGGAAGATCCCGGCATCCCCGGCGGCAAGATCTACGCTGACGGTGTCCAAGGTGGCCGGGATCATCTGGCAGGCGATGGTGCGCTTCCAGATCATCTCGTACAGCCTGAATTGCTCGGGCGTGAGGTACGGCTTGACCCGCTCCGGGGTATTGAACACGGAGGTGGGGCGGATTGCCTCGTGGGCCTCCTGCGCGTTCTTCGACTTGGTCTTGTAGCGCGTAGGCTGGGCCGGCATTTGGTCGGCGCCGAAACGCTCGGCGATCAGGCTGCGGATCTCGCGTAGGGCGTCCTCGGCCAGGTTGACCGAGTCGGTACGCATGTAGGTGATCAGGCCCACACTGCCCTGCTCGCCCAAGGTGATGCCCTCGTAGAGCTGCTGGGCGATGCGCATGGTACGGCTGGCGGAGAAGCCGAGCTTGCGCACAGCCTCCTGTTGCAGGGTGGAGGTGGTGAACGGCGGTGCGGGGTAGCGCTTGCGCTGTTTGCGCTCGACGCCCTGCACAACCAGTTGGCCGTGGGCGGCCTTGAGCAGGCGCTCGCGCGCGGCGTGCGCCCCACGCTCGTCGGTGATCGAGAACTGCTCAACCTTCTGCCCGTCGAGCTGCACGAGCTTGGCACCAAAGGCGACTCCGCCCTGCGCCAGCCGGGCCTCCAGGGTCCAGTATTCGCGCGCGATGAAGGACTCGATCTCTTCCTCGCGCTCGACAATCAGGCGCAACGCGGGACTCTGCACGCGGCCGGCGGAGAGGCCGGGCTGAATCTTGCGCCACAGCAGCGGGGAGAGGTTGAAACCGACCAGGTAGTCCAGTGCGCGGCGTGCCTGCTGGGCATTGACCAGGTCCATGGAGATGTCGCGCGGATGCGCGATGGCCTCCTGCACCGCGCGCTGGGTGATTTCGTTGAAGGTCACGCGGTGCAGCGGCTTGGCAGCAAGCTCGGGGTCCTGGCGCACGATCTCGGCCAGGTGCCAGGCGATGGCCTCCCCTTCGCGGTCGGGGTCGGGGGCAAGGTACAGATCGTCCGCACGCGCGAGGTGCTTCTTGATCGCCTCCACATGCTTCGCATTGCGGTCGATAATCTCGTAGCGCATGGCAAAGCCGTGCGCAGGGTCCACCGCGCCTTCCTTGGGGATCAGGTCGCGGACATGGCCGTAGGAGGCCATGACCTCGAAGTCCTTGCCCAGGTATTTCTTGATGGTCTTGGCCTTGGCGGGCGACTCGACCACGACAAGGTGTTTGCTCATGACCGTTTAATGCAGGTATCCGGTGGCGTTGTTATAGACCAGCTCTTCCATCCATGCATAGGCGATCTCCTCGCCGGGCTGGTTGAACAGCACCAGCAGAATCAGCCACTTGAGCCGCTCCAGGTCCATCTCGTCCTCCGGCAGGGCGAGGACCTGCTCGATCACCAGCTCGCGATTCGCCGGGCTTAGGATGCCGTTCCACTCGAGGAACAGCAGGAAGCCGCGGCAGTCGGTATCCAGGCGCTCCATCTCCTCAGGGGTGTAGAGGCGGATGCTGGGGACGCGGGTGGCATCCTCCGGTGCGCGTTGCAGGGCGGGAGGAGGCAGGGCGCGGCGTTGCCAGAGGGCATCCAGCCAGCCGAAGGCTTTATCGATCTCGGCGCTGCCAAAGCCAGCCTCGATGAGGCGTGACTCGAGCGTGTCGCGGTCGGCGTCGAACGGCTGGCCGGGATTGTCGGCCATGTAGTACTCAAACAGGTACATCAGGACGTCGAGGACGTTTTCTTTCATCAGGAAGTTCAGGATGTTGGCGGCAGGCGAACGTACAGCCCACCGGTTGTCGGGGCGATAAGGCCCTGCAGTTGAAGGATCAGCAGAATGGATGAAACCTCCGCCGCGGTCAATCCGCAGCGCTCGACCAAATCATCGACGCTGACTGGATCGAAGCCCATGGCCTCGAGCAGGTGGCTATGGTCGGCGGGAAGTTCGAGTGGTGTCGCTGCGGGAGTGGTCGACGGTGGGAGGGGGGCAAGCCTTGGGGCGATCTCTTCGAGGATGTCGCTGCTTGACTCGACCAGCTTGGCACCATTGCGGATCAGGGTGTGACAGCCTCGGGCCATCGGGTTATGAATGGAGCCGGGAATGGCAAAGACCTCGCGCCCGAGTTCCGCCGCCAGGCGGGCGGTGATCAGCGAACCGCTCTTGATGGCGGCCTCGACCACCAGCGTCCCAAGACCGAGGGCGGCCAGGAGGCGGTTGCGGCGCGGAAACTGACCGGGGCGCGGTGGGGTGCCGAGCGGCAGCTCGCTGATAATCAATCCGCCGCCATCGACGATGGCGTGGGCGAGTTCGCGGTGCTGGGCGGGGTAGACGCGATCGACCCCAGTGCCGACCACAGCCAGGGTTAGACCCTTCGCCTCCAGT
>JARJMX020000192.1 GCA_029335925.2 Gammaproteobacteria bacterium | reverse complement strand
CGCGAGGAGGCTGAGGCCATCCGGGCGGCCATCCCCAAAGGGGCCTATGTCGTCGCCCTCGACGTGCTGGGCAAGTCCTGGGACACGCCCGAGCTTGCCCGTCGGCTCGGCACCTGGTTGCAGGAGTACGCTGATGTGGCCCTGCTGGTCGGCGGACCGGACGGGCTGGACGAGTCCCTGTTGCATAAGGCTCATGCCCGCTGGTCGCTCTCCCCTCTGACCTTTCCTCACCCGCTGGTGCGCATCCTGCTCGCCGAACAGCTCTACCGGGCCTGGAGCCTGCTCAACCATCACCCCTATCATCGCGCATGAGACGCTTGATCCTCGCCTCCACCTCGCCCCGCCGCGCCGAGCTCCTGCGCCAGATCGGCGTGGCGTTCGAGTTGCGGGCGGTGGAGGTGGACGAGTCACCCCGTCCCGGCGAGGCGGCGGCCGAGACCGCCCTGCGCCTGGCGGTGGCTAAGGCGGAGGCGGGGCGCTCCCAGGCCGCCCCGGGGCAGGCCGTGCTCGCCGCGGACACCCTGGTGAGCCTGGACGGTGAGCCCTTGGGCAAACCGCGTGATCGTGAGGACTTCTTCGTCATGTTGCGCCGCCTGTCGGGCCGCCGGCACGAGGTCTGCACCGCCGTGGCCCTGGCTTGGGACGATTCGATCCGATCCTTCCTCTCGGTCAGCCACGTGGACTTCCGCCCCCTGCTGGATGCCGAGCTGGCCGCCTACTGGGCAACTGGGGAGCCGAAGGACAAGGCCGGCGGCTATGCCATCCAGGGGCGTGCCGCGGTGTTCATCACCCGCCTCGAGGGCAGCTTCTCCGGGGTCATGGGCCTGCCTCTGTTCGAGACGGCCGAGCTTTTGCAGCAGGCGGGCTTCCGCCTCTGGAGCACCGCCGGATGACTCAAGAGATCCTGATCAATGTCACGCCGCAGGAGACACGCATCGCCTTCATCGAGAACGGCGTGCTGCAGGAGATCGCCATCGAGCGCCAACGCAGCCGGGGCATCGTCGGCAACATCTACAAGGGCCGGGTGAGCCGCGTGCTGCCGGGCATGGAGGCGGCCTTCATCGACATCGGCCTGGAGCGCGCGGCCTTCCTGCACGTCTCCGACCTCGACCTGACCCCGGAGGAGAAGCAGACCGGGGTGGAGACCACCCCGCCGCAGATCCAGGAGATCCTGCGCGCAGGCCAAGAGCTTCTGGTGCAGGTGATCAAGGAGCCGCTCGGCAGTAAGGGGGCGCGTCTGACCTCCGAGATCACCATCCCCAGCCGCTATCTCGTCTACCTTCCAAGCGGACGCAACATTGGCGTCTCCAGCCGGATCGAGGATGAGGCCGAGCGCACTCGCCTCAAGCGCGTGCTGCAGGAGATCCTGACCGAGCAGTCCGTGCCCGGCGGCTTCATCGTGCGCACCGCCGCCGAGGGCGTAGATGCGGAAAGCCTGCGCCGCGACATGCTCTTTCTGCACAAGCTGTGGACTGACATTTCGGATCGCGCCCAGCGCGTATCCGTCGGCCGGCTGGTGCATGAGGACCTGCCGATCGTACTCCGCACCCTGCGCGACCTGGTCGGCGGCGAGGTAGAGAAGGTACGCATCGACTCGCGCGAGACCTACCACCGCGCCGTCCACTTCGCCGAGCGTATGGAGCCGGACCTGCTCCCGCTGCTGGAACACTACACCGGCGAGCGGCCGATCTTCGAGCTGTACAACGTCGAGGAGGAAATCCAGCGCGCGCTGGAGCGCAAAGTGCCGCTCAAGTCGGGTGGCTATCTGATCATCGACCAGACCGAGGCGATGACCACCATCGACGTCAACACGGGCGCTTACGTCGGCCACCGCACGCTCGAGGAGACGATCTTCAAGACCAACCTCGAAGCGGCGCAGGCCATCGCCCGCCAGCTGAGGCTGCGCAACCTCGGCGGCATCATCATTATCGACTTCATCGACATGCAGGAACCAGAACACCGCCAGCAGGTGCTGCGTGCCCTGCAGAAGGGACTGGAGCGCGACCACGCCAAGACCAAGGTGTGCGAGGTCTCGAGCCTGGGCCTCGTCGAAATGACCCGCAAGCGCACGCGCGAGAGCCTTGAGCACGTGCTCTGCCAGACATGCCCGACCTGCGGCGGACGCGGCAGCATCTAAACCGCGGAGACGGTCTGCTACGAGATCTTCCGCGAGATCCTGCGCCTCTCACGCCAGTACGACACCAAGCAGATGCTGGTGCTTGCTGCGCAGCCGGTGATCGACCGCCTGCTGGACGAAGACTCGACGGCACTGGCCGAGTTGCAGGCCTTCACCGGCGTGCCGGTGCGCCTCCAGGTCGAGGCGCTGTACACCCCCGAACAGTACGACATCGTCCTCATCTGAACCGTCCATGTCCCGCACCCCGGCCCCCGTTCGCTTTCTGCAACGCATCCTGCTGCCGGGGCTAGGGCTTGCGATCATCCTACTCGCGGTCCTGCTCAGCGGTGCCCGTCTGCTGCTGCCCCTCTTCGAGACTGATGTGCGTCATTGGATCGAGCGCATCGCCCAAGACTACGGCGTTAAGCTCGACGCAGGCCAGCTCGAACTCGACTGGCAGGGTATGGGGCCACGCCTGGCCCTGACCAACGCCACCCTCCACGGCCAGGGCGGAACCACCCCGCTCCGCCTGCGCCGGCTGTCGCTGACCCTGGACCTTCCGCGCAGCCTGCTCGGCGCCCGGTTGCACTTCGGCGCGCTGGACGTGGAGGGCGCAAGCCTCCAGCTTGTGCGCGATGGCGAGGGCCGCTGGCAGTTGCAGGGGCTTGCCAACGGTGTCGCCATGAACAGTGCAGCAGAATCCGCGTGGCCTGCCTGGATAGGCATGGCCCGCCGCGTGCATCTTTTGGGTAGCCATCTGACTCTGCGCGACGAGCAAAGCGGCCTGGACCTGTCGATCGAAGACATCGAGGCCCTATTCGAGGAGGGGCTGACCGGGCAGCGCATGGCCCTGCGCATGGCCCTGCCGCGGCAACTTGGGGGACGGATTGAGCTGCGCGCCCGTCTTGCAGGCAGCCTCGCGGAATTGTCCCGGCCCACCGGCGAGGTCTGGCTGTCCACCTCCAGTCTTAACATGGCAGGCTGGAGCGCCCTGCTCGACTCACTGTCCCTTGACGCGGGGACACTCCCCGTCGCCTTCGACGAGCTGCCGCGCTTCGAGAAGGGTGAGGTGCGCGGACAGGCCTGGCTGACACTGAAAGATGGCGCCCTGATCGATACACAGGCCCGCCTGGAACTGGCCGACTGGCGCATCAACCCTCTCCAGGCCCTGCGTGTCGGCGAGCGGGAGGTGGTGCTGCACAGCCGCCTGGATCTGAGGTTGCGGCATGCTGGGGAGGGCTGGAACCTCGACCTTGCGGCCACGCCGAGCGATCCCCGCCAGCCTCCGCAGCGCTTCTCCCTCCGCCGCCACGATGATCACCTGGCCATGGCAGGCGAGCACTTCGACCTCGACCTCCTTCGCCCATGGCTGGTGGTCACCCCCATCCTGCCGGAATCCTTGCGGCATGCGCTTATGCTGCACCGCCCCGTCGGCAAACTGAACGCGCTCACCCTGCACATGCGGCTGGGCAGGGAGGGTAGCCACGGCCTGCCCGAGCTGCAAGGCCACGCCCGCTTTGAGGCTATCGGCTGGCGCGGTGAGGGCTATCTGCCCGATATTGCTGCCCTGCGCGGCGAGGTTTGGCTTGCAGGCACGGCCGCCCTGTTGCGCCTCGACAGCCCCGGACTACGCGCTGATTTCCACGGCAAGTTTCGCGAGCCCATGACTTTCGACCAGGCGCGAGCCAACCTCGCCCTGTTCTGGGCCGATACCCCTCGCCTGGTCGGCCGCGGCCTGAATTTCGCCAACCGCGACCTCGCCCTGCAGGCCGAGGTGCAGCTCGACCACCCGCCGGGCTGCGCACCTCTGATCGCCCTCGATGGCCGCTTCCAGCGCGCCCGCGCCGAACGCATCCCAGTCTATCTGCCGGTCAACGAGCTGGGGGATGAGACGCTGGCCTGGCTGGACCGGGCCCTGCCCCAGAGCGGGGGGTTCATCCCGCAAGGGACCTTGCACCTGCATGGGGATCTCTCCCGCTTTCCTTACTACACCGAGGGTGGCGGCCAGTTCGAGGTCCGCTTCACCTTCCAGGATCTGCGGCTCGACTACGCCCCGGGCTGGCGTCCGGCCGAGCAGCTGCACGGCGAACTCGCCTTCATCAACAACGGGCTGGAAGGGCGCATCGACGGCGGAAGCCTGCATGGCGTTCCCCTGCGCGAAGGCTGGTTCGCCCTCCCGGACTTCGACCACCCCCGCCTGAAGCTGAGTCTGGTCTTCGCCGGCAAGGTCGAGGCGATGCTAGAAACGCTCAAGGACAGTCCCTTGATCAAAGACCGTACAGCCTTCGATGGTGCAACCCTGACCGGTCCTGCCACACTAAACGTAGGCATCGAGGTACGGCTGGATAGCACCGATCCGCGCCCCGACCAGGCGGAGGGCTGGATTGATCTGCATGGCGTACGTCTTGCTGCCTTCGACCAGAAGCTCGAAGCGATCCAGGGACGACTCCACTTCCTCAATGACCGGTTGGACGCCCACAACATCCAGGCCCGTTACCGCGGGCGAGAGGCGCGCCTTAAGGTCGAGAGTGAGCCTCGAGGCCCTGCTTGGTCCTACCGCATCAGCCTCGACACCCTGACCGAGGCGAGCGACTGGCTGGAGGCGACTTCCCCGTGGTCTTTACGCCTGAAGGGAACCTTTCCGCTTCATGCCGAACTTCTGCTCGACGTAAAAGGTCCGCGTGGACGTCTTGTGGACCTGAATCTGCGCAGCGAACTTGTGGGTCTGACCATCGACCTCCCCCCCCCTTTGAGCAAGTCTGCGGACGTCCGGCGCCCCACCGAGGCCCGACTGACATGGCGGAATGGCATTCTCGATCGCGTGCAGCTGCGCCAACCCGGTCAACTTGTGGCCCACCTGGAGCTGAGCGAGGGCCGCCGCATACGGGTCGGCGACATTCAGCTGGGAGAAACCGAAGGAGAGATGCCCAGCCAAGATGGGCGGCTACTGATCGAGGCCAACCTACCCACCTTCGACCTTGCGGCCTGGCAAGCGGCCCTCGACACCTCGCTGGGCGATGATGCCCAGACCCTGCCGACCAGGATCGACTTGCGCGCCCGTCTGGGCAACCTGAAGGCCTTGGGCGGCACATGGGAGGCCATGCAGGTGGATGGCCAGCGCGACCCGACCGGCTGGCGCCTGCGGTTGGAATCGCCTAATCTTTCCGGTCTCGCCCGCATCCCCGCGCGCCCCACCCCAGCCGAGCCGCTGAGCCTTGATCTTGTCCGCCTTATCCTGAACCCCGACGATACGCCGCGCGCGGATACCGAGCCCGCGCAACCGCCTCCCCCTGATCCGACCACGTTACCGCCCCTACGCATCAGCATCGCCGAACTGAATCGCGGCGAACTACGCCTGAAGGATGTCCGCCTGCGCACCCTACCGCAGCCGCGCGGGCTGCTGCTGCAGGAGCTGCATGCCGATACCGGCCATCTTACGATGCGCGGTGAAGGCCGCTGGATGCTCGACGACAAAAACCGTCATCAGACCAGCCTGATCCTCAACCTCACCAGCGAGGATGTGGGCGCGACGCTGGATGAGCTTGGCTTCCGCAACACCCTGCGTCGAGGGCGGCTGGAAGATACCCAGCTGAGGCTGCACTGGGCGGATGCCCCGGACCGCTTTACTTGGGCCATCCTCGAGGGCGGGGCACGCATCACTGTCCGGGATGGTGCCTTGGAGAATGTCGAGCCCGGCGCCGGCCGGGTACTCGGCCTGCTTAACATCACAGAACTGCCGCGTCGGCTTCTGCTCGATTTCGGCGACGTCTTTGGTGAGGGACTACGCTTCGACCGCATCGTCTCCACCCTCAGCTTCCACGAGGGACGGGCAGTCACCGAGCTGACGCAACTCAACAGCCCCTCGGCGCAGATCTTCATGAAAGGCTACAGCGACATGCTCAACCGCACATTGCACTACGATATAGTGGTCGTTCCAGCGCTGGGCAATGTCCTGCCGCTCATTGGCACCGTGGCTGGTGGTCCCCTCGTCGGTGGGACCGTCTTTCTGCTGCAAAAGCTCTTTGACCAGCTTAGCGAGGAGAAGAGTGGCTTTCTTTATCGGGTGAGCGGCAGCTTTGATGAGCCACGGGTCGAACGGGTGGAGGCCCGATCATGACAGCCCAAGTCGCGGTGATCCAGATGGTCAGTAGCGCGCATGTCGCGACCAACCTCGATCAAGCCAGACGCTTGCTCGCCAAGGCCGCGCAGGCCGGTGCCAGACTGGCCGTGCTGCCGGAGAACGTCGCTTGCATGACGCCGGACATGGCACAGCTGCACATCATCGCCGAGCAGGAGGGCGACGGCCCGATCCAGCAGGCCCTCGCCGCCATGGCCCGCCGCCACCGCCTGTGGCTGGTCGCTGGCACCATCCCGCTGCTGGCGGCCGATGGGCGGCTCACCAATACCTGCCTGGTGTTCGACGATACCGGCCAAAGGGTAGCCCGCTACGATAAGATCCATTTATTCGATGTCGACGTGCCCGGCGGGGAGGTGCACCGCGAGTCGGCCTACTTCGCCCCTGGACGCGAGGTGGTCGTGCTCGACACCCCCGTCGGTCGGCTGGGGCTCGCCGTCTGCTTTGATCTGCGCTTCCCCGAGCTGTTCCGTGCCATGGTGGCACAGGGCGCGGAGCTGATCGCCCTGCCTGCGGCCTTCACCTATGCCACCGGTAGGGTGCACTGGGAGGTGCTGCTGCGCGCCCGCGCCATTGAGAACCTCTGCTTCGTGCTCGCTTCCGCCCAAGGCGGGCTGCACTTTCCCGGGCGCATGACTTTCGGCCATAGCCAGATCATCGGCCCATGGGGGGAGGTGCTGGCCTGCCATGCACAGGGGCCCGGACTCGCCCTTGCCCCCCTCGACCGGAACGCACAACGCGAACTGCGCAGGCGCTTTCCGGTGCTGGCGCTGGCGCACCGCGTCTTGTAGAATATCCGTCAGCTTCTTGGGCTCTGGCGCCATGCTCAGCATCAAATCCCTGCTCATCCTGACCGCCCTGTTCCTTGCGGGCCTTGCGCTTTGGCACCAATGGCACGCGCGCGAGCGCGCCGAGCGCCTAGCGCGCGAGATCTGCAGGCGCATGGGCGTACAGTTCCTGGACGAGTCTGTCGGCCAGATACACTGGCGCATCGTGCGCGACCAGGGACGCTGGAAACTGCGCCGCACCTACGCCTTCGAGTTCTCCCGCACCGGCAGTGACCGCTGGCCGGGGGAGCTGTTCCTACTTGACGGACAGCTGGCCGGGGTGGAGTTCAACCTGGTTGAATCGGCCACGATCTCCCCTCGCCGCCCCGCACTATTACCCCCACCACGAAGCACAACAAGAAGCATCCCCACAGGAGAGATCGTCCATGAAACGCTGGCCCCGCCTCATCTTCCCCCTGCTGCTCGTCGGCCTCTTAAGCGCCTGTGCCAACAAACCCAGTGAGCGGGAATTGCGAACCCTACTCGCCCAGAAACTGTGCAAAGAAGGCTTCTGCAAAGTCGAGAACCTGCACAAGCAGAATGGCTACTGGAAAGACGATCACCGCTATGTGGCCGAAGTCCGCTATGAATTGGTATTTACCAAGAGCCTACGCGAGGTGGCCGTCGAGATGAGCGACGAGAACGGGCGTCAGTCCAGTAATGCGCTAGCTGAACTGTTCCTGGGCATGGTGTATGGCGACTTCAAGGCCGGTGACCGCCTGCCACGTGAGGAGGCCGTCACCCTGCTCAAGACCGAGCAGGGCTGGCGCCTCGACTAAGGGACATTAGCCACCCCATGGGCGTGACCCTCGGTACGGCCCTCCGCCCGTCCGCCACCCGCCTGATGCGGCGCGGCTCCGGCGAGCTTGGCAAAGAGGTCGCGATCGAAGCGCAACGTCGTGGCGTCGAAGTGAGGGCCGTCGACCGCTAGGCCCAGGCCCCGGCGATGCAGGTGGCCCACCGCAGCCATGTCATCGACCTGCTTGATGGCTCCGCCCTGCGCACCCTGAGCGAGCAAGAAAAGCCCGACCTGATCGGGCCCGAGATCGAGGCCATCGCCACCCCGACCCTGGTCGAGATGGACTCGGCCACTGGCAGATCACAGGCGACTATCGCGAGTCCTGGCCGCCGCAGCCGCTGAGCACGATCGCCCTGAGCGAAGCCGAGCGATAGGCCCGCGCCAAGGCACTGCGGGTGATGGAGCAGATCGAGGTCGGCTTCTGAGCAACGAAGCCTTGTATCTAGGCAAGAGAGCGAGGGAAGGCCGCTTACCCTCCTCTTCGCCCCTATCTGCCGGAAGCGGTGCGGTGTGCAATCCTCGGGATCGCTCGCCTGCGGGAGAGAGGCATCCGGGCGGCCGCCGGGAACACCGGCTCAAATC
>JARJMX020000183.1 GCA_029335925.2 Gammaproteobacteria bacterium | reverse complement strand
TAGCTGACCTTGGTGACAAGTTCGTGATCAACTTCATGGAACCGCCCATGCCGATCGCTACCCAGGCGATGGAGGCTTGGGTCAAGGGACTGCGCAACGCCTGATCAGGCCTCCTTGCCTGAGCCGCCCGAGGCCGGTGGCCAAACCACCGGCTTTTTATGTGCAATCAATTGTCCATCAAGGCACGCAGGTGGGCAGCCACACTGCGTGCGAGGGCATTCGGCGCGTAACCACCTTCCAGCATGGAGACGACCTGTCCTTGGCCATGACGCGCGGCGATGCGCACCACCTCACCGGTGAGCCAGGCATAATCATCCTCCACCAAGCCGAAGTGAGACATGTCGTCCTCACGGTGGCCGTCAAAGCCCGCGGAAATCAAGATCAGCTGGGGCGCATGGGTCGTGAGCCGCGCAAACCAGCTTGCCGCAACCGCCTCGCGCCAGGCGGGGCCCGCCGTGCCGGCGGGCAAGGGCACAGGCAGGCAGTTCTCTGCCCTCGGTGGCGTGCCAGAGTGCGGGTAGAAGGGATGCTGAAAGCTTGAGCAGAACAGGATGCGGGAATCCCCCGCAACGATGTCCTCGGTGCCATCGCCATGATGGACGTCGAAATCGACGATGGCCACCCGCGTCAACCCCTTCCGCTCCAGCGCGTGCCGGGCGGCGATGGCCACGTTGTTGAACAGGCAGAAGCCGGCAGGCCGTGCCCTCCCCGCATGATGCCCCGGCGGGCGGATGGCGCAAAAGGCTCGCCGGCCGGCCTGCTCCAGCACCCAATCCACCGCCGCGATCCCGCTGCCTGCCGCACGCAAGGCAGCCGACAGAGTGTACGGGTTCATGGCCGTATCGCCATCGATTTCCACTATGCCCGTGGCCGGGGCGAGTTCGAACAGGCGGTCGACATAGCGTGCCTCATGGGCGAGCCGCAGGTCCTCGCGCGTCGCCTGCGGCGCACTCAGGTGCACCAGCCATGGGTCAAAGCCGGTGGCAATGAGGTGGTCAAAGATGGCCGTAAGTCGGCCAGCGTTCTCCGGATGATGCGGCCCATGGCTATGCCGCAAACAGTCAGGATGGGTGATCAGGGCGAGATTCATGCAGGCGCCACCCTTTTCCGTCATCATATAAGTCAATCATGGCAGGAAATAAAGGATTATGGGCGCTCACATCCTAGAACAGCTCTTCAACCCGCGTGGCGTGGCCCTGTTTGGCGCAAGCGAGCGCGAGGGCTCGGTCGGTACCATGGTCCTCGCCAATCTGATCAAGGCCGGCTTCAAGGGTGTGATCGTGCCGGTCAACCCCAAGCACAAGAAGGTGCAGGGGCTGGATTGTCATCCGGACTTAAGCCGGGTCGAGCACGACGTCGATCTTGCCATCATCGCCACCCCCGCCCCGACGGTGCCCAACATCCTACGCCAGTGCGGGGCGGCAGGCCTTAAGGGGGCGGTGATCCTCTCCGCAGGCTTCGGCGAGGCTGGCGTGGACGGCCAGCGCCTCCAACGCGAATGCGTGGAGGTGGCCCAGCGTTACCGCATGCGCCTGATCGGCCCCAACTGCCTTGGCATCATGCGCCCCGCCATCGGCCTGAACGCCACCTTCAGCCACAACCAAGCCCTGCCTGGGCAGCTCGCGCTCGTGTCCCAGTCCGGGGCGCTGGTGACCGCGGTGCTCGACTGGGCCCAGGCGCGCGGCATCGGTTTCTCGGCCATCGCCTCCACCGGGGATGCGGCGGACGTAGACTTTGGCGATGTGCTCGACTACCTCGCCCTTGACCCGCAGACCCGCGGCATTCTGCTCTACGTCGAGGGCGTACGCCATGCGCGCCGCTTCCTGTCCGGGCTGCGCGCCGCCGCGCGGATGAAGCCGGTGATCGTGCTCAAGTCCGCGCGCCACGCGGAGGGGGCGCATGCCGCGGCCACGCATACCGGTGCCATGATCGGCGGAGACGATGTCTTCGACGCCGCCCTCGAGCGTGCGGGAGTGGTGCGGGTAGAACGCATCACGCAGTGGTTCTCCGCCGCGCAGATCCTGGCCCAGGGACTCAACCTACGTGGCGAGAACCTGCTCATTTTGACCAACGGCGGCGGACCGGGGGTGATGGCCGCCGACCGTGCCGCCGATCTCAACCTACCGCTCGCGCAGCTCGGCGCCAAGACGGTGGAGGCACTCGATGCCGTGCTGCCCTCCCATTGGTCGAAAGGCAATCCGGTCGACATTCTTGGTGACGCGACCCCGGAGCGCTACGGCGAGGCGGTGCGCCTGTGTCTGGCCGATCCCGCCGTCGATATGCTGGTGGTGCTCCTCACTCCACAGGCGATGACCGACCCCACCGGCTGCGCCCGCGCGGTGATCGAGCAAGCTAAGACCAGCCATAAGCCGGTGCTGGCTTGCTGGATGGGCGAGACCCTGGTCAGCGAGGCCCGCAACCTGTTCGATGAGTCCTCCATACCGCACTTTCGCTCGCCGGAAACTGCCGTCGAGGCGCTGGCCTACCTTCTCGCCCATCGCCGCAACCAGCGTCTGCTGATGCAGACCCCTGGGCCGCTGACCGACGACACGCCTGCGGATGTGGAGGGCGCGCGCCTCATCCTGCAGGCCGTGCGCGCCGAGGGGCGCACGGTCCTGACCACGCGCGAATCCAAGGCGGTGCTGAGCGCCTTCCACATCCCCACCAACCCGAGCATCCTCGCCCGCACTCCGAACGAGGCTATGATCGCGGCAGAGAGCATCGGCTTTCCCGTCGCCCTTAAGATCAGCGCCCCGGCCCTTACCCATAAGAGCGACGTCGGCGGAGTGCGACTGAACGTGCGCAGCGTGCAGAGCGTACGTCAGCAGGTGCAGGACATGCTGGACCAGGTCCGTGCTCGCCATCCCGAGGTTGAGATCGAGGGGGTGACCATCGAACGCATGGCCGAGGTCGGGCATGCGCGCGAACTCTTGATTGGCGTCACCCGCGACCCGGTGTTCGGACCAGTCATCGCCTTTGGCCTGGGTGGGACGGCGGTCGAAGTCCTGCGCGACCGCGCGATCGCCCTGCCGCCGCTCAACAGCGTGCTGGCCGAACGACTGGTCCGCCGTACCCGCGCCGCACGCATGCTCGAGCAGTTCCGCGATGCCCCGGCGGTGGACCCAAAGCGGATCGAGCAGGTGCTGCTGCGCGTCTCGGAGATGGTGTGCGAGCTACCGGAAATCGCTGCACTGGACATCAACCCCCTCCTCGCCGGCGAGCTCGGCGTGGTGGCGGTCGACGCGCGCATCGAACTGGCAGACACCCTGCACAGGGCTGAGCCTTACGCTCACATGGCCATCCATCCCTACCCTGCCCACTTTGCTCGCCGGGTCACGCTGAACGACGGTCGCGAAATCCTTCTGCGGCCCATCCGCCCTGAGGATGCCGAGCTCGAACAGTCCTTCGTGCGCGGCCTGTCCGAGGAGAGCCGCTACCTGCGCTTCATGCGTGCGCTCGAGGAACTGACGCCCGAGATGCTGATGCGCTTCACCCAGATCGATTACGACCGCGAGATGGCCTTTGTCGCCCTCTTCGAGAAGGACGGCCAACAGGAAGAGATCGGCGTGGCGCGCTACAGCGTCGAGCCGGACGGCGAATCGGCTGAATTTGCCGTAGTGGTGGCCGATGCCTGGCACGGCCTGGGGGTGGGCACACTGCTGCTCGAGGCCCTGATCGAATCAGCCCGCCAGCGCGGTGTGCGCGAGCTGATCGGCGAGGTGCTGACGCGCAACCGCTCCATGCTGGCGCTGGCGGACCGGCTCGGCTTCAGCCGCCAGATGCTGGAATCAGACGAGGACCTGGTGCGGGTCAGCCGGAGGCTTTGAAGAAGACTGGTCGGATCAGCCCTTCTTTACGAACTCCGACTTCAGGCTCATCGGCCCGATACCGTCGATCTTGCAGTCGATGTTGTGGTCGCCTTCCACCAGGCGAATATTCTTGACCTTGGTGTCTCACGACCAAGGAGGAGCCCTTGACTTTCAGGTCCTTGTCGTGGTTACGGTATCGCCGTCCTGCAGGATAGGACCGTTCGCATCCTTGACCATCAGCGCATCCGAGGACTTCCGCAGCAGCCTCCCTGGACTACTCATGCCCGCACTCCGGACAAACAATAGCGCCGTCCTCGTCGGTGTATTCAGAGCCGCATTCCCAGTTCGGCAGAGCGGACATACAGAAAAT